>WTIF01000244.1 GCA_011522845.1 Deltaproteobacteria bacterium | reverse complement strand
CTTACAATCCCTGTTATTTCCTTCGGTTTGATGGCAATAATTATCAATCTATCACAAAAAGGCTACCTAGGGCTAGAAATGATTAGCCTAGTTGCATTGCCATTAGGTGGCCTGCTTCTGATATTATGTCCAATTGCAATTAATTTAGCGCTGGAAGAGAGAATAAAAGCATTCAAAGATAATGCAATGACTAATCTACAGTCCTTGAATACAGAACTTGATAATAAAGTTAGAGAAAGGACTCTTGATCTTCAAAAGGCCAACAATCTAATTACAGACAGTATTCAATCGGCCAGCGCGATCCAGTCAGCCATTCTCCCTAGCATTGATCCAAGTCACTACGGCTTCAGCGAACTGGTTTACATCTGGGAACCCAGGGACATCGTAGGTGGAGACTTCTACTGGTTGCAACAGCAAGAAGATTGGACAGCACTCGTTGTGGCAGACTGCACGGGTCACGGAATCCCTGGCGCTTTTATGACACTCATCTCCAGTACAATCTTGGATCGTATCGCTTCCCTGCATGATCTCAGTCAGCCAGATCGAATTTTAGATCAACTTGACGAGTTATTGAGCCAAACCTTTAAGTTGAGTGCTGGAGATAGCACAAATTTTGGGCTGGATTGTGGAGTTTGTTGTTTTTCCAAGGCAGAAGGAATCTTACGCTTTGCAGGAGCCAAATCAAATCTGTATCAGAAAGCGGGGGCAGAGGTAAAAGAGATGAAAGGAGACAAGGTCAGTTTAGGCTATGACTCCAAAGAACACCCGATCCCATTTAAAGTAATGGAAACTAAGCTCGATGAACATTCGAGCTTCTATTTGTTCTCGGATGGAATCACCGATCAAGTCGGTGGAGCAAAGAATCTAATGTATGGAAAGAAGCGCCTTTTGCGTCAAATCCAGTCTTCCAGTACGGTGGCTGAGGCTATTGAAGGAATCATGGCAGATCTAGCCAGTTATCAGTCTCATCATAAAAGACGAGATGACCTGACTCTGTTCGGTTTCTCTTTTCGATAATTTTCTAGACAGATCCTATATAAAATTCGTTCTCTCCCCAAAGCAAAATAATCAATGAAGGCAACTGACCCGTCCAGCAACTCTTCATTAAATTTGACCCATCGTCCAGCCTGGGAATTAGCTCAAAGAATTCGTCAGCAAGAGGTCACAGCAGTGGAGGTGGTACAGGCCCATCTTGATCACATCAAGCGGCATAATTCTCAAATCAAGGCGGTCAGTGTTTTGGCAGCAGACGAGGCTCTCGAGAGTGCTCGACAAGCTGATCAGGAATTGTCTGCTGGCAGCAGTGAAGTTGGTCCTCTGCATGGAGTACCAATCACGTTGAAGGATCATGCGATTGTTAAGGGTCTGCGTACCACTTTGGGACTGCCTCAATATTGGAATTATCGGCCTTCCAAGGACTGTGAGCTGGTAGCTCGTTTGCGAAGAGCAGGCGCGATCATTCTCGGACGGACCAATGTTCCATTTGGATGCTATGACTGGAACTGTCGGAACCCGATCTATCCGGAAACAGTGAATCCATGGGATTTTTCACGGACCCCCGGAGGATCTTCCGGTGGGGCTGCCGCTGCGATTGCAACAGGGATGACATCCTTGGACATGGGCTCTGATCTGGCAGGGTCTATTCGTATACCTGCCCACTGTTGTGGTATTTTTGGATTACGTACCACCGATGGCTTCTTGCCTATGAATGACGTGGGACCCGAAGATTTTCCTGATGCTCCTTCTTTGTTGACCGTCTGTGGACCGATGGGTCGTAGCATTGCCGATCTCCACTTGATGCTCTCTGTTTTAGCCCCTGAGCAGAAACAAGACACACCTCCAATCCCTGAAAAACTACGTATTGCCCACACCCATACTATCCTTGACATTACGGCAAACGAGGCAACTCAGGCGGAGATCGAATCTTTCCTGAACAAACTGAGTAAAGATGGTCACCAGGTAGCGAGCAACTGCGCTCCCGAAGTCGATATGGCGGAGTGTTTTGAATTGTGGGCAATGATTACAGGCCATCTCGCGAGCATTTCTCTCCCCAAGCTGATGCGTACGGAGCCGCTCAACTCCATTTTACTATTCTATGTGTTGCAGATGAGGATGGGGGGTGGCTGGATGGCCCAAAAGCTTCGTAAAGGCTTTCACTCTTCAGATCGGGATTTTCAGCAAGCATTACAACGGTTGGAAGAGATTCGTCAGGAAGTTAATCGATTCTATGATCAGTACGATCTTTGGATTCTTCCAAGCATGCCCGGGCCAGCTTTTGAAAGAACTCGAATGAACTGGAATTTCAGGGTAGAGGGAGAACGAGTCAGCTATGGCACTTACAACGGAACCTACCACTGCACCACTGCATTGATGGGGACCCCTGGCTTGGCGTTGCCCATTGGTTTTACAAATGGTCTACCGCTTGGTGTGCAGGTG
>WTIF01000045.1:3988-9842 GCA_011522845.1 Deltaproteobacteria bacterium | reverse complement strand
CGCCTTTGCCCTGGGCTTCCATATCTGGCAGGAAGAGACGGGTCAACATGTAATGTCCGGTCAGATTCAGGGCAATATCTTGGTTCCAGTTTTCCAGCGTAGTCATTGCGTAGTTTTCAGCAAAGGCTGCCCCCGCATTATTGACCAGCACATCAATGGTACCAAAGAACAGGGTCGCTTCCTTGTGAACTTTCTCCACATCGTCCTCACTGGTGATGTCAGCTCGAATGAAGAGCGCCTTGGTGTTCTGTAGCTTCAGCTCTTGCTCGACGGCCTGACCTCCCTTGAGATCCTTGTCAATCAGGATGATGTTGGCTCCTTCAGCGGCCAACCTCAGACAGATGGCATGGCCAATCCCAGAACCTCCTCCACTGATAAGCACGTTCTTTCCTGCATAACGCTGCATACCTTCCCTTTCTTATCGACAGGTGAATCAATATTTCATCGAGATGAGTCAATCCAACAAAGCAAAGGCTTCCTGAGCCCAGAGCAGGTTGGGTTCTGGTAGAAAACCATAATTGTAGAAGCTGATCCCACACGGTTGAAGCGTCTTGAGTTGCTCGACCGCGCTGAGTAGTTGGGCCTTGCTATCCAAATCGGGGGGAGCAGGGCGCAGGATGAAGCTCAGGGGAACCTCATCGCCCACACGGCGTCGCACATCCCAGGAGTCCATGAAGATTTCGTCGGCTCCATTCTGATACGCACAGGAATCAACCCCATCAAAAAGCTCTGATAGTTTCGTCAATCCAGTCCCCTCCACCCAGCAACCTGCTGTGGGGCGCTGTACTGTGGGGATCAGGTTCAGGCGTACATGCTTGGGCAGCACATCTCGAACCGACTTGATCAACTCAGCAACAATCTGCTCCTGAGCCCGGAGATAGGCCATCAGATCAGGCTCCTGAATCAAGTCTGCGAGGAACCAGTGCATTGCCATCGAATCCTTCGGGTAGACCCCGGAGGCAAAGAACTGATTCAGGCGTCCCACGACCCAATTCTGCAGCCTGTCAGCATTCACCCCGAAGGAAATTGCCTTACGCTTGGTATCCGCTGAGAAGCAAAGCGCCAACAGGGCCTGTGCCTGAAAGTCCAGCGGGACAAAACCAAACTCATGGTGATAGCCATGCCAGAAAGGCAGGTATCCCGGAGTCTCCAAGGTAATGCACTCCACGCTCTCGATCGATGCCAAGTCCTGACACAGCGCCCGCACATAGTGCTGCACTTCGTCATTGGCTGGGCAGAGATTGTAGATGTAGGGATCCCCAAAAGCATTCCTGACACAAAGTTCCGGATGCTCCAATCCCTGCGGACTGTTATGGGTACAGACGGTCCAGGCCTTGAGTCGCAAATCCTTGTTGTACTTCGACCAATCTCTGAAGAAATCATACTGATCCAAGACCGGATTCCGCTTGGGCTGAATACTTCTGTAGAGTTGCCGATTCGGTTCAAAATAGACCGTCCCATCCACGGGAAAGTAGATTTTCTGCTTGGCCCGGGGACGGGTAAACTTACCGGCGTGATAACTGGAAGCCAGGCAAACCGTATTGGCTCCAAGTTCTTGAATCTTCGCCAGCGCTGACTTGGGGCCCTCCTCTGCCAGATCCCAAGCATAAACAAAAAAACCTTTCTCCATCCTCGTCTCCTTGGTTATCTCCAGATTTTTCCTTTGACCACCATTTTTTCTGCGATCATGCGCTTGTCACCAAGCAACAGTTCCTTCTTGACGTCATAGTACTCAAAGCGTCCCTCCTCAATCCTGAGCACTGCTGCATCTCCTGGGCTGCCCACCTGCAAGTTACCCAGATCTGGTCGTTGAATTGCCTCTGCAGGACGAGTGGTGGACGCCCGAATCACGTCCATCAAAGGCATACCCAGGCAGAGAAACTTGGACATCGTCACCAGGATATCAAAGGCAGGACCGTCGACACTCATCAGGTGTACGTCGCTGCTGATCGTGTCTGGGAGAAAATCCTGCTCCAGCATCTTTCGGCTGACCTGGAAGGAGAGTGATCCCCCACCATGACCCAAGTCAAAGATGATTCCCCGCTCTCGAGCCTGAGTGACCGCTTCCCGAATGCTACCGTTGCCGTAGAGTGGTGCATTGGGGAATGGTCGGAAACAGTGAGTCAGCACGTCCCCAGGACGCAGGTAGTTCAAAACATCATCCCGATCCGGTGGTGGGAAATCCACGTGAGTCATCAATGGCAGACCCGTCTCTTCACCAACCTCCCGGGCGATTTGGAGTGGCGTCATACCAGCGCTGCCACTTGCGTAGCGTCCAATCCGCACCTTGATCCCAACGATGCTATCCCGGTACTTCTCAATGGCTTCCAGGCACTCGTCAGTATCGAGTAAGCGGATATCTTCACACTCCGGAAAGAGGTTCGCTTTCTTCTTGCTGAAACCACAGATACCCGCAAAAGAGATGTTGATGAATCCGAGGATTCGAAGATCGGTGTTGTCAGCGATAAAGTGTTTGAGTCCCCCGAAATTACCAGCCCCAGCGCTGCCCGCATCAATGAAAGTGGTTGTCGCGCTGCGCCCAGCAATGTCCTCTGCGTTTACCCCAAGACCCGTGGCACCCCAGTAGACATGAGTGTGGAGATCGATCAACCCTGGACACACGATGCAGCCCGAAACATCCTGAACCTCCTTGGCCTCAACCGGACTGTTGCTGTCCAGAATCGCAGAGATCTTGCCATCTGTGAAAGCAACATCCTTGTGCGCATCCAAGCCCACACTGGGGTCCATCACTCGTCCACCTTTGAGGAGGAGATCTACTTTGCCTGTCATTCGTTTTCTCGCTTGAAATTAACCTTCAAATTCCACGGCAATCACTGCACAGCAATTGCCCTTCACCACTTTTCCAATCATTCGTAACCCGTAGAGAATCCCATCCGTTTCGTAGCACATCACTCTTGGTGGCTCAAAAGGGTTGACCAAGCCGTTTGCCGTCTCTTTCCAGATCTACCCGTGAGGAAGGCCGAGGAGCGACGAGCTGACTGAGTGTTCATTTGGTTCCCCAAAAATTGATAAGAATCCAAACCTAGGTTTTGCTCCTCATCTTCTCGAATGTGCGTACCATTTTCTTTATCCGCTGCGTTTGCAAGATTTTTGGTTCGATTCTTTACACAATTTTGTGCTGCCTCTGCATCATTCTTTTTTCCTGAGCTGAAGATAAATCTGAAAATTGCAGAGAAGATAACAGATGGCTATTGGAAAAAAGTACTGAATTCGTCTAGAAATGATCACAAAAATCATCGTGCAGTCGAACGCATCTCAATTATTCGGTTCACCCCAAGAAAGGGGTGATCCATCCTGACGATATTTAGGTCTTTGTTGTTTGTTGAAGGCCGCCAGAAAACTTGTTTTAGCCGTCTTTCCAAAAGCATTCAGGGAAAAGGAGCGGAATGAAGATCACGGATCTAAAGTGCGCACTGATTGGCAAAAATCCTGTTGTCCGGATTGTCACCGATGAAGGGATCTCAGGCTACGGAGAAGCTGAACAGTTCAAGCCTTATTTGAAACCATGGGTTCTTCAATTTCGAGAATCCCTGATTGGGGAAGACCCAACGGATGTTGAGCGCTGCATGCTGAAGATCCGGCAACGTGGTTCTTTCAAACCCTATGGGGCACCGATCTCCATCATTGAACACGCACTCTGGGATATTGCAGGGAAAGCGGCTGGAGTGCCTGTCTATAAATTGCTTGGTGGCAAAGTCCGGGATCAGGTACGCACCTACAATGGTTCAATTCGTCGACCGATGGGAGAGTGGACCCCAGAAGCGATGGCGGAGAACTGTCGGTGGATGAAATCCCTGCCCGAGGGCTTTGATATCGTCAAGCAGGGAATCGCCTTCCATTCGCCAATGAAGAAGCTCGATCGTTTCTTCTACGGGCAGGCAGCGCAAAGTCCCTTCCACGGACAAATGGATCAGGGCGCCTTGACGGAACGCGGGCTTGCACTGCTAGTCGACTGCGTAGCTGCTATGAAAGAAGTGCTTGGGGATGATGTGGGACTCGCCCTCGACTGTGGTCCCGGATGGATGCCTGCAGATGCGCTACGCTTTGCCCGAGCTGTTGAGCCCTACAACCTGATGTGGCTGGAGGACATGCTCACCGGGGATTACGTTCCCTATGTGAACGCCGATGTCTATCGAGACCTGACCCACTCCACCTCCACCCCAATCCACACCGGTGAACAGATCTATCTGCGCCAGAACTTCAAGGATCTGATCGAAAGTCATGCGGTCAATGTTGTGGGACCCGATCCAGCAGATGTCGGTGGAATTGCTGAGTTGAAGTGGATTGCTGAATACGCCTACCTACATGGTATCCTGATGGCACCTCATGGGACAGGCAACGGCGTCTTAGGACTGGCAGCACTGATTCAAGTCTGTGCCACCTTGCCCGCCAACTTCATCGCCTTTGAGTATCCAACAGGACATGACCCCTGGTGGTACGAGATCGTGGAAGGCCTGCCCAATCCCATCGTAAAGAACTCCATGATTGACGTGATCGAGCGACCGGGCATGGGCGTTGACCTGATCCCAGAAGCAGCAGCACAATATCTGGCTCCAGAAGATGCAGGCTTCTTCGATTGAGTGCTGAAGAGCGGGTTGCTGTTTGTTCGGAAAGAACTGTGCTTGGGAAACTTGCAAATCCAGATTCTTTTCTCTAGCTTCCGAATTCCAAATCATTTATCAGAATGTAGGTCAACACCTCCTGTAGCTTTTTCAATGTCACTGTTCACAGGAGACCAAGAGAATACCAAGCAATGTCCGGTGCTCCCTGCCTTTGACCTGTTCCAACAACTCTCAGCCAGGATTTCCAATGCCCAACTGGAGTGATGTCGACACCCCTGCCGTGTTGATCGATCTGGAAAAAGTCTCTGCCAACCTACTGCGTGTTCAGGGTTATGCAGACGCTAACGGTCTTACGCTGCGACCCCACATCAAAACCCACAAACTCCATCGCTTCGCAAATTTGCAGGTAGAATTCGGGGCCTGTGGAATCACTTGTCAAAAAGTGGGAGAAGCCGAAAGCATGGCAGCAGGGGGGGTCCAGGACATCCTGATCACCTACAATCTGGTGGGAGAAGCCAAGCTGGAGCGACTGGCCAAGTTACACGAGAGCATCCAGGTCAGTGTGGTCACCGATAATGAAACCGTGGCCCAAGGCTATGCCAACAAGTTTCAAAATCCCAAGCACCGACTGCGAGTACTCGTCGAGTGCGACACGGGCGCGGGTCGCTGCGGAGTTCAGACTCCAGAGGAAGCGCTGAAGCTAGCCCGCTTCATTGCGGATCAACCCGGACTACACTTCCTGGGTCTGATGACCTATCCCCCACGAAATCGAGTGGCTGAAGTTGATCAATGGCTGGAAGATGCTCGCCAGTTGTTGACGGAGAATCATCTGGCCCCAGAGGTCATTTCCAGCGGAGGAACTCCCAACTATTACCAGGCCGCAGAAGTCAAGGCCGTGACCGAACACCGGCCAGGGACCTACATCTACTGTGACCGCATGATGGCCAGCTATGGTTTCGGAACGTTGGACGACTGTGCGTTGACGGTTCTGGCAACGGTAGTCAGTCGCCCCACCGAGAATCGAGCTGTCGTTGATACTGGCTCCAAGTCACTCGGTTCAGATCGTTGTGACGCCCCGGGAATGGGTCACCTGGTAGAATATCCAGATGCGATCATCACAACCCTCAATGAAGAACACGGCACGATCGATCTCTCGGCCTGTGCCAACAAACCTACCATTGGAGAGAAGGTACGAATCATTCCAAACCACGTCTGTCTGGTCTCCAACCTCTTTGATCAAGTCAACCTGATTCGGCAGGATCAGGTGGAAG
>WTIF01000045.1:0-3888 GCA_011522845.1 Deltaproteobacteria bacterium | reverse complement strand
GGGTTTCATGGACGCCAAGGAGGCGGGGTCTGTGGTGTGGAGATGGCGCTGATGGATCTCGCTGGAAAGGCCTATGGAGTGCCCTCCTACATGCTGGCTGGTGGGAAGTATCGTGACCGGATCAAGGTCTATGCTGACACTCCTTCAGAACAGGACCCCAAGCAGATGGCGGCTCGCATGCAGACTCGCATCGACAAGGGCTACCAATTCCTCAAGATGGATGTGGGCATCAACCTATTGCGTGGCATCGAAGGCACTTTGATTCAGGATCCAGCCGTCGCCGCCAATCCCAACCTGATGCATCCTTTCACCGCTACGCAAATCACTCAGAAAGGGATCGAACACCTGACCGAATACGCTCGGGTGATCCGTGAGCAGCTTGGCAGCACCATTCCAATTGCCATTGACCACTTCGGTCATATTGGCCTCGACAGCTGCATTCGGCTTGGTCGTGCGCTGGATCGCTTCACCTTCGCCTGGTATGAAGACATGCTGCCTTGGCAGTTCCCCAAGCAGATGAAGGCCATCAAGGACGCTGTTGAGACTCCGGTCTGTACTGGAGAAGACATCTATTTGCGCCAGGAATTCAAGACTCTGCTCGACGAAGACTGTGTCAGTTACGTGCATCCAGATTTGGCTACTTCTGGTGGAATTCTGGAGACCAAGCGCATCGGTGATCTGGCCCAGGAGTATGGGGTGCCGATGGTCTTGCACCAGGCCGGCTCTCCCATCGTCGCGATGGCTAACGTCCACTGTGCTGCAGCAACCGAGAACTTTGTTGCCTTGGAAATGCACTCTGTTGATCTGCCCTGGTGGGAAGATCTAGTGACTTTTGAAGGCAAGGCCCTGGTGGAAGATGGCCACATTCGAGTTCCGGAAGCCCCAGGCCTTGGTATCGAATTAAACGAAGAAGTGGTGCAGGCGCACCTCAATCCTCCCACTCCGGAACTCAGCGGCTTCTTTGACTCAACGGACAGCTGGAATGTTCTGGACTCTCACGATCGTCTTTGGAGCTAAATTTTATGGAAACCCAAGTCCACCCTGTCCGCTTTCAACGACCTGAACGTGCTAAGGTTGAACAACTGAAGGAAATCGGCAGCGCGACGCTCAGCGCCGAACTCAAGCACAAGGCAGGGATCCGTAATTCACACATTATCGGACCTGTGACCCAGGAGAAAGGGCGAGTGATCGGCGGTCCAGCGATTACGCTACAGTTCATGCCCATTCGTGAAGATTACTATGATGACAAATCAGAATACCAGGAAGTAGAAAAGCAACTTCATCGACACGCTCTCTACCTCGCAGAAGCTGGAGATGTGGTTGTTGTAGACGCCCGGGAAGACATGCAGAGCGGGGTCTTCGGTGAGATGATGCTGACCTATCTCCAAGGCAAGGGAGGAGAAGGTATCGTTGTCGATGGAGTGATTCGCGACTCGCAACCAGCCCTGGAAACTGGCTTGGGCATGTGGGTTCGTGGCTTCACACCCAACTATCACATTCAGACCGGCATCTTCCCCTTCTGCGTAAATTGTCCGATTGCCTGTGGAGGTCGACTGGTTTTCCCGGGAGACATCATTATTGCCGATGACGATGGTGTTGTTGTTGTCCCCTTGCAGCTCGTTGACGACATCATTGCTCACGCCGGCACGCACAAGGACTGGGAGGTCTTCTCCAAGCTGAAGCTCTCCGAAGGTGGAGATCTGCGCAAGTACTATCCGCTAACTGAAGAAGCTCAGCAGGAATTCGAAGAGTGGAAGAAAACCCAGCAGAGTGGAGCCTGAGATGATCCGTATTGCCGAATTTTTTCAGCCCAACCAGGAGAGCCTGATCCGCCTGGTTAAGCAGTGTGGGGTGACCGATGTCGTGGGATCGATGGACTGGAGCGAAGGGCTGGAGGTTCCGAAGGAACGCCTGCCTTGGAGTCTGGATAAGCTGGCTGCCCAAAAGAAACGCTACGAAGAAACCGGCTTCTATTTGGCAGCACTAGAGAATCGTCCACCAATGGAGAAGGTCAAACTCGGCATTGAGGGACGAGACCAGGAGATTGAGCAGGTGATCGAGTTGATCCGCAACATGGGAAAGCTGGAGATTCCAGTCTGGTGCTACGAGTGGATGCCGATCTTCAACTGGATTCGCACTACCACCAACCTACCTTCACGCGGAGGAGCACTGGTGACCCAGTTTCGACTAGAAGATGTGACGGATCCCTATGAGAACGAATACGGCCTCACCGAAGAGAAGCTCTGGAACAACCTGAAGTACTTCCTGGATGCCGTGGTTCCCGAAGCAGAGTCTGCAGGAGTCAAGCTTGCCATGCACCCGGACGACCCCCCGATTCCAATGGTCAAGGGAACTCCCCGAATCATGTACAGTATCGACAACTTCCAGCGACTGCTGGACCTGCATCCGAGTGAGATGAGTGGCATCGCGCTGTGTCAGGGCAACTTCACGCTGATGACAGATGACCTGCCCGGGGTCATCCGTAAATTTGGCAAGCAGCAGAAGATCTTCTTTGTGCACTTCCGTGATGTGCAGGGACAGGCCACCGATTTTGTCGAGACCTTCCACGATGACGGCAAGACCGACATGGTTGCTTGTATGCAGGCTTACAAGGAAGTGGGCTACGATGGCATCTGTCGCCCCGACCACGTTCCCACGATGGGGGAAGACAGCAATCAAAATTTCGGTTACTCTGAAATTGGTAGGCTCTTCGCGATCGGCTACCTCAAGGGTCTCCGGCAAGCAGTCTATGCTTAAACTTCGTAAACAACCACCATCCACAGTTCCCAAGAAGTGCTTCTTCCCACCATGCAGCTACTGATTCAGCATTGCAGAGATCAGCTTCAAACCAATCCAATGACCAAGGTCGTTGTGAGTCTGTCGCTGATGCTGATTACTGGATGCACCACCACCCGGCCCACCGTTCAAGAAATTCAAATCAATGAGTGTTCTTCCCCAAGCTTCCTGGAGGAATGGAACTGCATCAAGTCCAAGGTCGAATCGATCTACAACGACAACGGTACTCGAACCGAAAAGTATATTTCAGAGTATGTATTTGTCGGAGATAAGCTTGTAGACTCTGTCAAGAATGGGGAAATCAACGACGAAGAAGCCAGCATTCGACTGCTTGAATTCGCCAATGACCAAGACAAGCAGTTCCAGCAAAAAGAACCCAAATTCCGCTTTGGCATTGGGATTATGCAGGGTTTCTAACACAGTTGGACAGAGACAGGTTTTTTTGGTTCAGTTAAGCAGAAATTCAACGGCCACAAGCCAAGCCGAGTTCACCTACTGACAGGATGTAATGCCAATGAGACTAGCTGACAAGAGCGTGCTAATTACAGGGGCGACAGGCAGCATCGGTAAAGAAACCGCAAAGTTGTTCAAGAAGAATGGAGCAAAACTAGCGCTGTTGGGAAGAGACAAGAAGAAGCTAGATGAACTTCAGGCTGAATTGGGGGTTGATAGAAACATCATCTATCTTGAATACGAAGCCAGAGACGAAAATTCTGTTGCCTCCGCGATCAACAAAACGAATGAAAAATTTGGATCATTGGATGCTGTCATTGCCTACGCTGCAACAGAAGGAGCGATCAAACCCCTGACTGATCACACCTATGAACAATTCAGCTCTGTACTCGAGATCAATGTCACAGGAGTTTGGTTACTTCTGAAGCACGCTACTCCGATAATGACTGCCCAGAAAAGTGGTTCTTTCGTCGCTATATCTTCAGGTGGAGGTGTCATTGGTTTTAATGGGTTGTGCCCCTATGTTGCCAGCAAGCATGCGGTCTGTGGGATGATTAAGACTGCGTGCCTAGAGTTTGGATCCAGTGGTGTCCGTTTCAACGTCCTTGCACCAGGTCCCATTGCGAACCGGATGATGGA
>WTIF01000121.1 GCA_011522845.1 Deltaproteobacteria bacterium | reverse complement strand
TCCCGAGTCAGTAGCAACAGGTCTGCAGCCCCGTTCCTGCGACGCAACAACTGGGAGAGCGGGACGCAGTAGACCGTTTGAAACTAGCGTCAAAACTCGAACAGGAGAACAATGATGGCTTCAAATTTCTACATAGTGCATCACACCGCGAGATTGGGAGTATCCCACAAATATTTTGAGAACATGGAATCTTGGTGGACAGAAGACAGGGGAAAACAATTTAACGAGAACTTGCACAATGCAGGTATACATATCCATAAGGGTATGTTTATTAACGAAAATTTGGTCTTCTGCATTTACGAGGCGAGGGGCACTGTCTCCGATGCAGAGTTTCAGGAGTTCATTGATGGACCCGGCGCTCTTGGAGTTCACATGGGTTTATATCCTGAAAAACCGTGGAACAATACCTGTCATAAGATTAATCCTAGCTTAGGAGGGAGCAATCCACCCTTTGAACCGTATTTTGAAGACTAGGATGGTAGAAGTCTTGGATAACAATTTGGGAGAGAATTCTGCGATTCAAATCAACGTTGATTCCGCGTCCTATTTTTGGAAGACAACCTCTCCCACATGAGTGGTTAGTTCTTTTATACTTTTTTCATATTTGTCTCTAAATTTCTGTCTAGCTCCACTCCCTGTTGACTCAACTGTATCCTGGTCGGCATACACTGAATTGTTTATCCAGGTCGTTGGTGAAACACGCACACTCAAAGCGAGTTCTGCCTCTGGAAACATAGAATCAAAGTTTTCTATGTAGTCTGCTAACATCAGATCTAGCTCTTCCTTCGTGTGAGTTTCCATAATTGTTGTTCTGCAAATACTCATAGCGAGTCCTTATTGAAATTTAAGTAAGCAAATGGCAGAGCTCGATTACTCATTGCAATCGAACTTATCAACCCAAAGATAGACAGAGTCAAGAAAAGAGAGGTAGATGTGTTTGATAATGGTTCAAATCAAGCTGGTATGGTGCTGTTTCGCATCAGCGCAGATGTGTTGTAGGGGCAGGTGTAATCCAAGATGCTACTGAGCCAGAAGCAAACTCTAGGCTTGTCTCCTAGCCAACTTTTCTTGGGGCAGCAAACTATAATAAATAAGATCGTTCAAAGGAGTGGCAACACCGGCTGCTTTCCCTAATCGAACAATCGCACCATTCCAATATTCAAGTTCTGAAGGTTTACAGGCCATGATCTCCTCCTGCATTGACGTCATATGGCCTGTGGGCATCATGTCAATGCCACGATGAATCACGTCAACACCTTCTGGTGGAAGTGTAACTCCATTAGCTGCTGCAACTGCCACCACCTCCTGAATAGAATCCTGGACAAGTTTGCGAACTTCCGGGATCTCGCGCCAAACTCCAGTTGATACGCGTGTTAATGTGCCAATACCTCCTAACGTTACTGCTCCAGCGAACTTCAACCACAACCAAGACTGTATGTCATCAGGGATCTGAACGGATACTTGATTTGAGGCAAAAGCTGCATGGATAGAGTCCACCCGTGTAGAAGCGCGATTGTCAATCTCCCCAAGGGTAAGCTGTGGGTCAATTCCGCCGACATGTTTTAATTTTCCTGGAGTTTCAATAAAGCAACGTACTGGTGAAACTCCAACAATGACATGATCATTTCCTACAACATCGGCAACCTCTGTCGGCGCCTCCACACCGTTTTGCAAGGTGAGAACTCCTGTGTCAGGGCCAATCATCGGTCGAATCTGCTCAGCAGCTTCACGTACATCCCAAGCTTTGACACCTAAGATGACAAGGTCGACAACACCTACTTCTGCTGGAGAATTAGTCGCCATAAAGGGTGTAATGTGAAAATCCCCGGTTGCGCTTTTCACAAAAAGTCCGTTCGCTTGAATCGCCTGAAGATGAGATCCCCGCGCAATGAGGGCAACATCATTTCCTGCCTGGGCAAGCCGCGCGCCGAAGTATCCTCCTATTCCCCCTGCGCCAAAAACTGCAATGCGCATTTTGAAATCCTGAGATTTATTGTGGTAGGCCCTAGCCCTTTCAAACAGTATTATTTCCCCATCCTAGCAAAATCATCGAGGCTAGTGCTGGGGCAAACTTATTGAGTGCGTGTGAGGCGTTGTGTGATTATTCAGTTGGATTGTAAAGTAGACATCCACAAATTAAGAATGGCTCTTCCTGAGACTGACAAAATTCTCTGCTTCAAATAGAGTTTCCTTCTTCAACATTTTTATCAGGTACAGAACAATGCAAATGTCGAAATAACCATTTCCCATGGGTTTTCTCTAGCATTGCCGAAACTCTCATATTGAGAATGAAACTCTCGCCCTTTGCAGTCTTGCCTTTGAATTCTAATTTACTGATAACGTAAGAAAATTCGCCATGTAGGAAGAAATCAAATTTTTCAAACGACAAATCCCTAGACTGAGTTTGATCAACATCTCTTTGAAATTGGCTTCTTAT
>WTIF01000318.1 GCA_011522845.1 Deltaproteobacteria bacterium | reverse complement strand
TCACGGAAGGAAGTCACTCAGGAAATTTATTTTTCCAAACTACAAGGAGTTTAGGTATGAGTCTGCGAATCAACAACAACGTTGAAGCCCTGAATGCTCACAGAAATTTAGCCCAAAATGACCAACTATTGGCAAAATCGATTGAACGACTGTCGTCTGGGCAGAAGATCAACACAGGTGCCGATGGCCCAGCTTCTCTGGTTATTTCTGAAGGTTTGAGAGCACAGGTGGCGAGTTTGCACCAAGCGACAGAAAACAATGAGTCAGCAATTTCAATTGTGCAAACTGCGGAAGGTGCACTGAATGAGGTCTCTAGACTTCTGGTGGACATGCGACAGCGAACAGTTGCAGCGGCTAATGTTGGGGTGAATGACCAGAACATGGTTGCAGCTTCTCAGAAGGAAATTGAGAACGCGCTGAGCTCAATAGACAGAATTTCTCAGAACACTCAGTTTGGTGGGGAGAAGCTTTTAAACGGAAGCGAAGAAGATTCAACGCAGAGGAATCTATCTTTCCAGATTGGAGCAAATCAAGGCCAGACCGCAAGTATTGCTTTGCCTAATATAATCACGACAGAATTGGCTAAGGGAGCACCAAACGATGGTGGTTTTTCCAGTTTAGCCGATGTGGATGTTACAACTAGCGAAGGCGCTAATGCCGCAATGAGCGTGATTGATGAAGCCATCAGTCAGGTAACTATGAGTCGAGGTGATTTGGGTGCCTTCCAGAAAAACACTCTGGAGTCAAATCTTACCAGCCTCAGAGTGGCGACTGAAAATCTAACAGCTGCAGAATCGAATATTCGTGATGCAGACGTAGCTGTGGAACTGGCTGCTTTCACACGCAACCAAATCATGACACAAGCTGCTACTGCACAATTGGCTCAAGCTAATGCAATGCCACAAAATGTAGCTCACTTGCTTTCTTCTCAATGAAGCAGAGGTCTTAGGCCAGTGGTGATTCCACCCCATTGGCCTGACTTCTAGGCTGGAAAGATTCTCAAATTTGCAAATCCGCCCCACATTCATTGGGATGAGATTTCGAATTAAAGAATAAAATCAACGATAGGAGCTTGGTATGAGCCTGCGAATCAATCAAAATATTGAGGCGCTGACTGCTAATCGATACTTAGCCCAGAATGATGCGATGCTCTCAAAATCTATTGAGAAATTGGCATCGGGACAAAAAATTAACTCAGCTACCGATGGTCCGGCTTCTTTAGTAATTTCTGAGAGTTTACGGTCCCAGATCGGTAGTTTAAAGGAAGCAGCTCAGAATAGTGAAATAGCAGCTTCAGTGGTGCAAACTGCGGAAGGTGCAATGGACGAAGTTTCGAGACTATTGGTCAATATTCGTCAGCGAGCAGTTGCTGCAGCAAATACCGGTGTGAATAATGAGTTAGTTGTTGCAGCGTCTCAGTCTGAGATTCAGAATGCTCTTAGTTCAATAGATCGAATTGCTCAGAACACGCAATTTGGATCCAAGCCATTATTGAATGGAACAAACCCAGAATTGGAATTTCAGATTGGTGCTGACAAAGGCAATACGCTCAAACTCGCTTTGCCAAACATTACCACCGACAAATTGGGGATTGGTAGTTCTGATGGAGGTTCAAGTTTGGCAGAGGTTGATGTTCGCACCCCATCAGGTGCAGCATCTGCGATCAGCATTGTAGACAAGGCGATCAGTGAGATTGCTAGTTCCCGTGGAGAGTTAGGTGCCTTACAGCGCTCAGCTTTACAAAGTAATTTAGTCAGCCTTCGCCTGGACGCAGAAAACTTGTCTGCTGCTGAATCGATAATACGCGATGCTGATGTGGCAATGGAACTTGCTGAATTCACACGCCTCCAAATCATGAATCAATTCGCAGTTGCACAGGCTGCACAAGCGAACGTACTGCCCAGAAATCTATTGCATTTGGTTCAATCACAGTCCTAGGGAAATGTCTGGTTAGAACAGGTATGTTCGCTGATACTATCGTCGCTATTGCCACACCACTGCAACCCAGTGGATTAGGAGTAATTCGTGTCAGTGGTTCTACAGCAATCGCTTCAGTAGGAACAATTTTTCAGCCAAGTCATGGTGGAGCTGTTGCAGAATCACCCAACAGAAAGCTGAGGCATGGTTGGCTGAATATAGAGGGACAACTGGTTGATGAGGCAATGCTGGTTGTCATGCGTGGACCACACTCTTTCACCGCAGAAGATGTTGTGGAATTGCAGTGCCATGGCAGTCCTCAGATGCTCCAGATGGTGTTGCAGCAAATTCTGATGTTGGGTACACGACTGGCAGAACCTGGAGAGTTCACTCGCCGTGCGTTTCTCAATGGACGACTGGACCTGACTCGTGTAGAAGCGATTGCCGATTTGATTCATGCGGACTCCCGCATGTCGGTTCTGCTCGCCGCTCAACAGCTAAGAGGACGGCTATACGAGACCATTCAGCAACTACAGGAAGAACTCATCCAGATTGCTTCGCTGATTGAAGCATGGATTGAATTCCCAGATGAGGACGAAGAATTCACGGGTCAAACTGATTGTGAGCGCAGACTCCAGTCCTTATGCAGCAAATTGGAAGAACTGTTGCAAAAAGGTAGACAAGGGCGTTTACTGCGAAACGGAGTGCATGTGGTCCTCTGTGGTCGACCGAACGTAGGCAAGTCCTCGCTGATGAATGCCTTGTTACGTGAAAATCGCTCGATCGTTACGGAAATTCCAGGTACAACTAGGGATATCATTGAAGAGTCCTTAGAAATTCATCAAGTGGCTTTTCGGCTTAGCGATACCGCAGGAATACGCCGAACGGAAGATTTGGTAGAAAAGCAAGGGGTAGAGCGAACAAAAAAGGCTATTGAGCAAGCAGATCTTGTGTTGTTGCTACTCGACGGTTCTCAGGAATTGCAGGCGGAAGATCAAGAACTATTCGCAGAGGTTGAAGATAAACCTTCGCTGATTGTGGCTACGAAAGCAGATCTGTGGGACCAAGAACTGCCGAAATGGAAAGATAGTATTCAATCTCGATGGATTCCATTTTCAGTCCATCAGGCAGAAACACTAGAGGAACTGGAAGAAGCTCTCTACCACAACAGCATTTCAGAAGATGTTCCGTCTTTGGAAGAATCTTGGCTGACAAATCTACGTCAACAGGCAGCGGCTGAAAAAGCGTCGGAGAGTTTGAAGATAGCGCAAAATCTTCTTCAGCAGCGGACAGGTGAAGAATTCGTGGCTGCTGAACTGCGGAGAGCCTTAAACGCCCTGGGTGAGATCGTTGGGCAAACGACAGCAGATGATTTGCTGAGTCGGGTTTTCGCGGAGTTCTGTATTGGCAAATGAAAGGCTGCAGCATAGTGATGGAATGTTGTTGCTACAGAAAAAACGCGCACTGTTGCGGCGATGGGATGTGCTAGCGCAACAGCAGCTGGCACTGTCACACCTTGACGATGCCTTACCACTGCTGGAAGAAAAGGAAGATTGTCTTGAGGACCTGCAGCGTATCGACTCACTATTAAATGATTGGGATCAAAGCTTCCCAACTGAACTAGATGAAATTTTGGAGCCCCAAGGCTTACAGCGCTTGCTAGAGAAAATCAGTAGAGCTGAGCAGGAATTCGCGAGACGTGTTGCCCAAGAACGTAATGTGACAATTACTGAAATCAAAACCTTGCTCCAGCAATTGAGTTATGGTGCGGTGAAAAGCAATCGCCCACAACCGCGACGTCGCAAGACTATTTTCTAAGGATCATTCAATGCGGCTGACAGTCAATCAGGTAGAGCACATTCTGGAACGCTGGCATCGTTTGCGCCGCGGCAATCAAGTACATTTTGGTTCTTCTGATCCAACTCGCTTGACCGTTGAAGCACGCCGTGAAGCTCAGCAATATGTTGCAGCTAACTCAACCGTTGACACTGGGATTACCCCAAGAAATATCTTGGAGCGCGTCGGTGATTTTCAGATCCCAGACCCTGCCATTGATTATGCAGAACAGCGTCGAGCAGGGCAGTTTCTAGATCCACCTTACATACCATCTGTCAGTCCACCCGCCATCCCCAAGCTTCGGGACCGTGTTCGCAGGCTTCAGGAACTACGAGAACGCAATGCGCAACGGCGCCAGCGGACTATTGAGGACCTCGCCTCGCGCTCTACTATTACCTTAACCACTGAGGTTTCAGCAGAGAATCTGAGCCATCCTGAATCAAAGCAATTACACTCAAATCAGATGGCCAACGGATTGGCTCGTCCTTTCCAGCAGCATGAGCAGCATGTAGAAGGCGTTGCTTCCCATTCCAAACCGTGAGATGCTCTGACGATAATCCATCTTCACACATGAGATCAATGTTTGGAGAATTCCATGTCGTCAGATACTAGATTCCAATCCCTCCAAATCGCAGTATTGACTGTCAGTGACACTCGTACTGTAGCCAATGATACTTCCGGTGATTATCTCAGCGAACAACTACAGCAAGCTGGACACCGGCTAATCGCTCGTAATTTGATTCCTGACGATATCTATCAACTTCGGGCGGTTGTTTCCCAGTGGATTGCTGATCCAAGCGTTGAAATTATTTTGACCACGGGAGGGACAGGTTTGACGGGGCGGGATGGGACACCCGAAGCATTGGTTCCCCTCTTTGATAAAACCATTGAGGGTTTCGGTGAACTCTTCCGCTTTCTTTCCTTTCAGGAAATTGACACATCCACTGTACAATCCCGGGCTGTTGCAGGAGTGGCGAACGGGACCTATCTTTTCTGCTTGCCCGGTTCAACAGGAGCTTGTCGACTAGGCTGGGAAAAAATTCTGTGTTCTCAGTTAGACGCAAGTCACCGCCCCTGTAACTTTGCAGAGTTGATCCCACGCCTCAAGGAATGATACTTGCTGAAACTGCAAAGTCTTTCCCCAGAGTCACAGAGATTAGACTATGCTGACACTTTCAGAAGCCGCCGAACAACTTGGAATCAGTCGCGCTGCCCTAGATAATTGGATCAAGCGCCTTGAAATTGAAAAGAAAAAAGAAGGACGGATTGGGCTCACTGCCAAGGAGGTTGAGCAGATCCGAAAACAGCGGCGTAGTAACTCACGCCGACGTGACACCAATACAACTCGAACTAACAGCAGCGAGGTAGCCTCGGCTTTTGTTGAACAAGAACTGAAAGAACTAAAGCAGGTTCGTGAGCAGCTACAAGGTTTGAGTGAAGAACGCTTGGAATGGCAGAAAGAGCGTTTGCAGTATCTTGAGCGGGAAGCGTCCAGCCGAAAAGAACTACAAAGTTGGGAAGCGCGCTTTATAGAAACACAGCGTCGTGCAGATTGGTTGCAGGAGCAGCTAGATTCCAATAGTCGTGAAAAAACAGAACTGTTCAAACAAGCAGATCAATTCCAGCAACTGCTCTTGCAGAAAGAGCGCTCCCTTCAAAAAATACTGGAAGAAAAACAGGAGCTGCAGCAACAATTGCACCTGCTGGAAGAACAGGCTATCTCAGAAACTTCCGAGTTAGAAACTCCATCAGTTGCTGAGGAACCCTCTTCTGTGGAGCATGAAGAAGAGCTGTTATCAGAAACAGTGCCTTCTGTTTCATCCTCTATTATTGATGCAAGTGCAGCAGAGGAAGAGGAACCAGAAAGCCAGGAGGAACTTCATGATTCCGAGGAAATCCCTGAAAGTTCTGTGGAACTCGAAGATGACGAAGCAGATTTGATGCTCTTCGACGAGTTGGAAGATGATGAAGAAGTCTCTAATGAGTTTTCAGTAGAAGAAGAATCCATCGAAGTTGATATTTTCGAAGAGATGGCTCCAACAGAAGCGGAGTCTACACTAGAAACACCAGCTGCGGATTCCAATGATGAAGAAGACGGATGGGATCAGGAAAAGAAGCGCCAGTTTTCAGAATTTGCAGACTTGCTCGATGAGTTGGAAGCTCAAGTCGCAAGACGCTACCTAGGGTTTGGAGAGGATCGCCAATCGTTGGAATCCATTGCGTTTGCCCTGAACATCCCTGTCTCAGAAGTACGCCAAGTAGCTGGTCGTGCTGTTCTAAAAATTCGTTCTTACCATTTGCAACTTCGCCAGTCTGGTCCTTCTATTGATGCCTGACGGCTCTTCGTCGGGGCTCTCGCTCTTTCCCCCTCTTGCTGAAACACGGTTCCAATTAGAAAAACTGGCTGAGTTGCTTCAGTGGAAGGATGCTCCTCAACTGCGCCATTGGCAGGAGACCTTGCAACATGCAGAAGCTAGGCTGCAGCAAGCAAAAGTCCGGATTGCCGTATTGGGCGCTGTCAAATCCGGTAAGTCCACGCTACTTAATGCCTTGTTGGGGGCAGATCGCCTCCGCCGTGGGGCTGGCATTCTCACTTCGATTGTCACTCGGGTTCAGCCTGGAGAGATCAGTCGAGCGCATTTGAGATTTAAATCCAAATCGTTACTTGATCGCCAATTTCAAGCTGCCCTAGCTTTCTTACAATCTTCCGATTCATCCCTACCTTCCTGTGAACTAGATCACGCCTCAGAACGTCAGTCCTTGCTTCATTGGCTGGATGAACAACCTGTTGCAGAAGACACATCTCATTTTGGTGAGGAACGCGCTTTCCTGCGAGCGTGCTTAGTCGGCTATTCTGAGGCTGTTGGCTACCTCAGTAATTCCACGGAGGTGCAAACTTGGTCTGGCGAAGAAAGTTATCAGCACCAAGCTTGGGTCGAGCAAGACGCTCGGGCGGTTTTTTTGGAAGATCTCCTGCTAGAAGAACCAGGTTGGACTTGGCAAGGCACTGAGATTGCGGATTGTCAGGGGAGTGATTCACCCAACCCTCTCCATTTTGTGCAGGTACAAGAATATGCCTCACGTAGCAACCTGCTCATTTATGTAATCAGTTCCAGAATTGGGATTCGTCAAGCGGACGTACGCCTCTTGCGTAACCTACATCAACTTGGCTTGGCAGATCAGACCATCTTTGTAATCAATTTAGATCTCAACGAGCATGAGGAACAAGCCGATGTAGGGCGAATTACAGAACAGATTCTGCGAGATCTACGTCAATGTGGTTGGCAACAGCCTCACTATTTTACATTCTCAGCGTTGCATTTGTTGTTGCAACGTAAGTTAGAACTTACAACTCGTGAACAAAAACAACTCGAATTTTGGCAAGATCACCCCGTTTTTCAGATCAGTGCAAATGCTTGGAAAATATTCCAGGAGGAACTCCATCTACGGTTGGTACATCAGCAATCACAGACACTACTAGCCGGTGAATGGTCTCATTGGCAGAGATTGCATCGTCAAGTGTCCGAATTTGTTGAGCGGTTGCAGGCAACGCTTTCTACGGAGAATCTTGACTGGGAAGAATGGCAAAGCGAACTCCAGCATCGTCAGCGATATTTGCGCTATCATGAACAAAATCTGCAACATACTTTAAAGGGTGGAGAAAAAAAGTGGAGGCAACATATTGACCATGGCGTTCGTGCGTTATTTGACCGCCAAGAGGGCAGGATTTGGAGTAGCCTAGAGCGATTTCTCAAACAACTAGAGTTGACTTCACCCAAGGATAATTTCTCACCAAATATACAAAGCATGCTCTGGGTGCAAGAAGTTCGAGAACAACTGCTGCGTTGGGTAGTGGACGAAATCAACGTGTCCCTGTTGCCAGAAATAGCAAGACTACGCAGTGAGATAACGGTGCTGGTCAATCAAGCTGTAGAACCGTTCTTTGAGGTCCTAGACGAATTACAACAAAAAGAGTATCAACTTCATAGCCGATTGCAGAAGGGTTCGTTATCATCTATTGAAAGCCCTAAAGTATATTGGCAATTTCCAGAGATTGAACCGATTTCATTTACGACTACGTTAGCGTTTCAAACTCCAGAGCAACTGCGTAGTTGGTTGCTTTATGGTCAGAGTTGGTTTCGCGCTCTTTGGCGTAAGGAGCGAAATCTTCAGCGGGAGTTTCATCAGCAAAGCCAGCGTGAGCTAAAACGACAGTTACTGGAGAACTTAGATTTTGATGTGCTGAATTATCAGGAAAACTTAAAATATCGATATCTTTGGTCTGGGACGCAACAACTGCTAGAAACCATTTTGGTTTGTTGGCAAGAATCAGCTCGAGGTTGCCAAGCAGACCTGAGTGGTTTGCTGGGACAGTTGGAGAGATTACGCTCTGAGCGAAAGCAACTAATGCCGTTGCTGTTGCAATGGCAAAGTAACTGGAGAGAACTCAGTATCAGGTCGCTACCTGTATAGCTTTGCTAAAAAGAGTTAGTCCCCAAACTTTCAAAATCAATTTGATGAGGAGACTTCGCAAATGTTACGTTGTTTTTTTGATGTAGATGGCGTGGTGTTAGATTTTGAGAGTTCTTATCTACGCGTGATTAGTGCTTACTTTCAACTGGATCTTCCAGAAAATTTCCAAACTACCCGTTGGGATTTCAGTGAACTCTTGACCGAACAACAGCAACTCGAAGGCTGGGAGTATTTTGTCAACAGTAATGCCTTTCGAGAGTTGGAAAGTTTGGTCCCTGCCCCCAGATTTAACGAGGTTTTTGGGGCATATCCCGTGCATTTCGTGACCAATATTCCGCCTGAACATATGGACGCTCGACGTGAGAATCTAAGCCAAGTGGGATACCGCTTTGAGTCAGTGCACCCAGGTGGATTTCTTTCATTCAATGAGCAGCCACCACGCACCAAGTCACAGGTGATTGCGGACCTGGTTCAGGATGGAGAACAGATCTTATTCGTGGACGATCATCCTCGGAACTGTGTTGATGTGAAAGAGAACTTTCCCGAGGCTTGGGTTTGGTTGATGAGCCGACCGTTTAATCAGGATTTTGACCATCCAACGATTCAGCGAGCCAAGCACTGGGAACAAGTTTTACAGTCCCTTCCTACAGCCTCATAAATCCTGACGGACAAAAACGAATGTTGTCTTCACTCTACCAACCGCTCCGGCAAGTCCTGGTATCCTTCACCTGCTTGATCGGTCTGATGATTGGGTTGGCTTCTGCTCAGCAACAAGAAGAGCAGCAACAGCAGAACCAGCAGGCTCAATCTGGTAGTTTGGGTGGGATCTATCGACTGAGTTTTTTTGAATTCGATGTGCTTACTTTTCGGGAAGGAAAAGATCACGTCTTCTATCAAATGACCGGTTTCAGAGGCTTTGATGGGGGAAGTGGTGCTCGAAATCTGTCGGTAGATTGGAACTACGAGAAAATGTTGTTGATGGGAGGAGACATTGATGGCCATGAAAAAGTAGAAAGCGAAGTCGAACAAATCCTACATAGCTTACCTCCATTCTCAATAGAATATATTGTCCCTTTCCAACTTGGTTTCGCTGAATCTGCGATCAGCGTCATGGGAGGCTATACTCAGACCTATCTAACGGATCAGTCGGGGAAAAATCCACAGAAAGAAAACAACAGTGCGATCTATCCACTGATTCGACTGCGCTCCCATTACTACATTTTTGGAGGTTCTGTTTACTTGACTGGAATGCCAGAGCCAAGAAGTACTGATATTTTCTTTGGGATTGGATTGATGCGCGTTGAGAGCACTCTCAGGGCAGGAATCCGAAAAACTGCTCTTCTTGGCGATCCTGATATTTGGGGAGACACATATGGCTTGGGAGGTGAAGCCGTTTCTGAGTTGAGTGCTTCTCAAGGGACTTCATTTTTTCAGCGTGCTGGCATAGCTGTTAATGGGGAAAATTATGGGTTCAATCTAGATTTTCTGTTTACAGGGGAAGCGGAGGTGATTGATAATCCCTTTGCTGGTGGAATGGGCCCAATTCCTCAAGAAGATTTTGATAGTTTCTATATGTCAACAGATGTACCAGAACGCGTTCACCTACGTGGGGTGTTGAT
>WTIF01000371.1 GCA_011522845.1 Deltaproteobacteria bacterium | reverse complement strand
GAAGATTACCTAAATAACGGATTTGTTGTTATCCCAAGTGTCTTTACTGAATCGAAAATCGATGAATTGCTCCTTGAGACTGTGCGTCTCTGTCGAGAGCAAGGTAGTCAACTTCCAAAAACCCATCTTCTGACCAATGAAACCCATTCTCCAAAAATCTATGAGGAGCTGAGTGATGACGAGTTACTCACCCACTTCCTAGCTCTCCATTTCCCTCACAAGATGTCCCCTTTGTTTAGGTCGATGCTGGATTCTGCTGAGTTGGTTCAATATTTAGCTGAACTGATCGGACCTAACGTCAAGTGCATGCAATCCATGTTGTTTGTTAAGAAATCCGGCAAGCCTGGCCAAGCTTGGCATCAAGATGAGCATTTCATTCCGACACGTGATCGTTCCCTGACAGGGGTCTGGATTGCGCTAGATGACGCCACCATTGAAAACGGATGCCTATGGGTCATTCCGGGTTCACATCACGCAGGTGTACTTTACCCGGTTCGGCCACCTACCAGTGATGAATATGATGGAGCCCCAGAATCTTTCGACTATCCGCATTCACCTGATGAGGCTGTTCCTGTTGAAGTAGCCGGGGGCAGTGTTGTTTTCTTTCATGGATATCTGCTGCATTCATCGCTAAAAAATCGTGCTGAAGAAGGATATCGTCGAGCCCTCGTTCACCATTACATGAGTGCAGAATCCCTACTCCCATGGGATTGTGGTGGTCAAATTCCGGTCACCAGAGACAATCGAGACATTGTGATGGTCTGTGGAAAAGATCCGTATGAGTGGAAAGGGACCGAAGATGTGCTGAAGCCATATATTCGTGGTGAAGCAAGATCAGCCTAGAGTTTAGATCAACAAAACATGGAAAGCGTTTAGATGGGTAGACCAACTGTACGAGATTTGCTGAATTTGAAAGGGGTTCGACAACTTACTGAAGTACTTGTAAGAACAGAAGAGGAAGCGACTGCCTGTGAAGAAGCCGGGATTGATTTATTGATAACGGTTGCAGGCGAGCAAGCACGTAAGATCAGGGCAGCGGCCCCAAACACCTTCTTAACAATGGGGATTCTCTATGGGGACTGCGCTTCCCCCACAGAAGCTGTCCGGGCAGGTTTTTTAGCTTTGAAAGACGGAGCAGATGCTGTTTACGCCTGCATGAGCATTCCCTACATTGCGGCGATGGCCCAAGAAGGCATTCCAGTGGTTGGACATGTAGGCTTGGTTCCACAAAAACGGACCTGGACCGGAGGGTTTCGAGCGGTCGGCAAGACCGCAGCAGAGGCGTTGAGTGTTTATGAAGCGACCCTCGCTCACCAAGAGGCAGGAGCTTTCGCAGTCGAGATGGAAGTGGTGCCAGAACAGGTCGCGGAAGCGATCTCAAAAAGAACGGAAATGCTTGTAATTTCGATGGGTAGCGGAAAAGGATGCGATGCTCAATATCTCTTCGCAGAGGACATTTTGGGGACTAACCGTGGGCATGTGCCCCGCCACGCCAAAGTTTACAGGAATCTTGCTGGTGAACTAGACCGCATTCAGCAGGAGCGCGTGCAAGCGTTTCGCGAGTACCAAGCCGACGTCCTCAAAGGCACATTCCCCGATGCCAAGAACACTGTAGGCGTCAAGTCGGAGGAATACGACGAATTTCTTCGCAAACTCCCTCCAATCTAAGCAAAGATTCTCTTGAGGCTTGATCTCAACTTAGGTCAAGAGATCGACTGCTTCAAAGGTCCACATTCAAAATTCGAATCTTCATTACTTAAGAGTGCTTCGAATCTCTCTGGGAACTTCTCACCTTTAGGGTCTGAAGTTGGGAATAGTGAAGCATATTCTACTTTAAAAGCTTGTCGTAAGCTGGCTAGGCTATCGGAGGGACACCCACGATAAGCAATCAATGCTTCCAAATGAGGCCCCTCCCCCTTAGCTGCATTTTCCGCGATCTGTTCATAGTTACTTTGCAAGTAGGCGGTATACATATCACAAGAGGTTGTTGTGGAAGAGAACGCCACCATAATCTCGGTACTGACGATGATACCCACACCAGTTTTGGGCTTATGTCCGTCCAAATTGGTGTCTTCTTCATGACAAGCCCAGCCTAGAGAAGCAAACAAGGTGACGAAACAAAGGCATAGTAAGTATTTGATTTTCATTGTGATCCCTTGGTTTTTCATGAATTGATTAGGAGGTGATAAACTCAGATCCCTGACAAGACGTGCGAAGTTCTTCATTATTTTGGATGACTACACCAATTTGGTTGCGTAGTGCGACCGGATCACCTTGGGAACTAAATAACGATTGATAGTTTTGTGCTAATTCCCCTTTGAAAATTTCGGTTACTGGTTCGGTACAGCCTGAGAATCTGGCAATTGCCTCTAGGTGTTCTCCTTGCCCTTGGGCTACTTGTTCCTGAATCGCATCGTATTGCTGCCATAAGTACGCAG
>WTIF01000208.1 GCA_011522845.1 Deltaproteobacteria bacterium | reverse complement strand
ACTAAGGAAGCTCCTGCACCTCCACCTTCAAAAATCACCCTCGACATTTCCCCAATGGGGACCAACAGGAATGTCCCAATGATGGGGCCCATGACAAGACCACTTCCGCCGATGACTGCAAAAAGAATAATTTCAATGGATAAAGCGATCTTTATCACGTCATCTGGAACAATGTATTGGGTGTATTGAGCATAAAAGGTCCCTCCGAGAGCTGTCATTGCTCCTGATAAAGCTACGGCATGCATTTTATTATACATGGAGTGAATGCCCAAAGCCTCTGCGGCTTCCTCTGATTCACGAATAGCGCGCAGGTAGTAGCCAAATTTACTGGAAGACACGATCCCACAAACAATGATCCCGAATACCATCAGTCCTAGAGCTACATAATAGTAAGGCTCTTTTTCAAGGAACTGATATTCCCAAAATGTGTATTCGCTGGATAATGGGATGAGTAGTCCTAAGGGACCACCTGTAAATTCAAAGTAGAGAAAAAGGAGTCGAAGTATTTCTGCGAAGGCAATCGTCACCAGCGCGAAGAACGGGCCTTTGAGGCCATATTTGAAGCTGATGAAGCCGAGACCATAACCTACCACGGCAGCAATTGCAGATCCTACAAGCATCCCAATCCAAGGCGACACGCCAGTGTGAACATAGATTAACGAGGAGGTGTAGGCACCAATACCAAAAAAAGCAGCGTGGCCAAGGGAAAGTTGGCCAGCAAAGCCCCCAAGAATATTCCAACTACTGCTGAGGTACGCAAACATGAAAATCAAAATGCCGACATGTAAGAGGGCAGACCCAGAAAGTCCATCTGGCATAATGGCTACAACAAAATCACTCTCGGCATAAAGTGGTAGACTCAGTAAAAACAGAAAAATCAGACCATAAATAAAATGGCTAGTTTTGAATTGCTGGATCATTTTGGCCTCATCAGGTCAGTTTAGTACCAAAAAGCCCTGTTGGCCGAAACAGCAGAATCAGGGTAAAAATCGTAAATGTTGCAACCTGCTTTAGTGCAGCTTCGGGCATGAGGATTTCTCCAAAAGATTCCACAACGCCAATGATGAACCCTCCAATCAAAGCCCCTTTCAGATTGCCCAGGCCTCCAAGTACAACCACCACAAAGGCAGTAAGAGTGAAAGACAGACCTACGGTGGGTGAAATGTAGAAAAATGGAGTCATCATGGCGCCTGCGAGGCAAACACAAACAGTCGAGATGCCCAGAGCAATTTTATAAATACGATCCACATCAATCCCCACGGCTAAGGCTCCGTCTCCATCCTCAGCACAGGCTCGAATTGCTCGACCTGTCCGGGTTTTCATCAAAAACTGGTAGAGACTGATTACTACAACAACCGCAAGAGCTGTGGCTGCAAGACGTGTGAGGCTGATACGAGCTCCAAAAAATTCAACTGTGTTGGACCCATATGCGACCTGCACTGTTTGAAAATCTGGACTGAAGAAAAATACAGCGATGTTTTGGAGACAAAGTGAGATGCCAACGGTCACCAAGATTTTGATTGTTTCTGGAGCATAAAGGACGGGACGAATGAGGAACTTTTGAATGATCCAGCCAATACCAAAGAACAGTGGTAATCCCAAGAGGGCAGCCAAGTATGGATCTATTCCCAGCAATGTGTAGCAAAAAAAAGCGAAATACATCCCAACAATGAGGAAATCCCCATGAGCAAAATTTTTGATTTTCATCACCCCAAACGTCAGGGTCAATCCAACGGAAATCAGAGAAAAAACTCCCCCAATTAGAATTCCGCTTATCAGTGCCTGCAAATAGACTGTGACCATGAAATAAACTCTTAGTCCTCAAAAACCCAAAGTTCGATCTTTGAGTTGAATCGAGTCCCTGTTTTGAAAAAACAAAAACCTTCTCAGCTCATGAAATCTTTGCTTGGTGTGGTTTTACGTAACTCAATAGGAGCGCTTTTCGCCAGAAAAGCGCTCCGGGCAGTGCATCAAGGTTCAGGTGGAGAAAACCTGCCTGACATTGAATTAGCGGGCAGTCCAAGCTGGTACTGGCCACTCAAGTGCGGCAGATGCAGCATCAAACGGCCAAACAGTCTTATGTTGACCGTCAATAATCTGCATGATGATCAACTGGGCCTCTGGAGATTGCCCAGTCTGGTCGAAGCGTACACAATCATAGGGGAGAATGTTTTGATCGCCACAAAGCTTAGTTTCTGCAAGAGCATCTCTGAGCTTTTTACGATCAGTCGAGCCTGCTCTTTCCAGAGCATCTGCAAGCACGTAAGTAGACATGTAAGTTTCAGCTGCATGCCCGTTCATATCTACACCAAACTTTTCTTTAAACCGTTTGGATATTTCTACTACTCCTTTTTTCTTAACATCAGTTGCCCACTCACCAACGGTAAAGGTGTAGTCGGCATCCTTCCCAAGTGTGGAGATGTAAGCTGGGTCAATGTGCCCAGC
>WTIF01000256.1 GCA_011522845.1 Deltaproteobacteria bacterium | reverse complement strand
AGGATTATCAAGTCGATGTTTTGTATCACAGAGAATCATGGCCTTGACACGCTCCGGAGCCTGTCTCCAAATTTCAAAGGAGACATAGCCACCCATTGAAAGTCCCCCAAGAATGAATTCTCCCTCGACCTCCTCCAATACAAACTCAGCCATTTTGGAGATAGAATCTTGATTTCGCATAAGAGGTTGGTGCACCTCAAAACCAGCTTTTTGAAGGTGTCCTTCCGTTGTTTCCCAGAGGTAAGGATCACAAGCCAGACCATGAAGCAAAACGACAGGGTATTGTTCGGGGTTCATTCTGTCTCATCTGACTGAGGTGGCTGATGTTTCAGCGAAATGGAGTTCATACAGAAACGAAGGCCTGTTGGGGCTGGGCCATCTTCAAACACATGACCAAGATGCGCATCACAACGAGCGCAAAGGACCTCAGTTCGAACCATAAAATGACTCCGATCCACTTCAGTTGCCACCGATTCTGGATGGATTGGTCTAGTAAAACTCGGCCATCCCGTCCCCGAATCAAACTTATCGTTTGCATCAAACAATGACTGACCGCAACACGTACAAACGTAGGTTCCAGGTTTCTTATATTGATTATAAGTTCCTGTGAAGGCTCGCTCAGTTCCTTTTTGTCGACAGACGTAAAATTCCTCTGAGGTCAGTTGATCTCTCCATTCCTTTTCTGATTTGATAACTTTTTTCATAATTTATCTTTTGAAAATGAGGCTGGTAAATTGATCTCCACTCTTTGAAGAAGAGATCGGTTAGATCATGAAATTCATGGCCTTTGAAAACGCTTTTTGTTAGCTTTGATCTGCTAGATTCAAAAGAAACAACTCAATGGAATTCTGTAGATTCGGTTTCTCTGCATTGAGACTGAGAATTCCATTGAGAACAAACCCCAACTCGAGATCAATCCTTGCTGAACGGCGAAGACACTGGAGATTTTAGTTCATGAGCGCTATCGGGACAGGAAGCTCCCGTAAATCAAACTCCGTTCAGGCAGTCGAAGAAGCCCTCCAACAAGCCCGCATGAAAGTTCAGGGCTTTGTGGATTGGGGATTGATCTTCTTCTCAGCTGAGCATCTGGATCAGGCTGAGAAAATTCGACAAATCCTAGTTGAGAATACACCTGGAACCCAATGGGCCGGTTGTAGTGCAGGTGGTGTACTTTCTGACAATGGGGAAATCTTTGGGGAACCAGGTCTTGTCATATTATTGGCCCAGACCCCAGAAATCAGAACCAATCCCCTTACAACCTGCCAGCGTCGAGAGCATTCTCCTAGTGTGGCTCACCAACTTCGTGAATTTCTTGAAGGGCTGAAATGCGAGGAGCCCCTTTTCCTCTTCTTCCCTGATGCCTATCAGCAAACTCCACATAATTTCATCAATACCCTGCGCTATACAAGCAATCAGCCGCAAGTTTTTGGTGCAGGTTCCTGTGATGATGGTGCTTGGAATCGTTCTGTCCAACTGGGGCAGGAGGAAATCGTCGAGCACGGCATCTCGGGAATCACTCTGATTGGGGAATTTCGTTACCAAGTAGGAGTTACTCAATCCGCCCTGGTGATTGGGGAACCAATGTTTATCACAAAAGTTGAAAACAACCAGATTATCGAATTGGATGGACACTCAGCGCTAGAGTCTTATGTCCAGGCAGCTGTTGAACTCGGATTTAATGATATCGAAAGTGCTGCTCAACAGTTGATGCTCAGCTTTCCGTTGAATCCTCAAGAGCCCCAGTTTGTAGGAGAGTCTACAATTATCAGACACCTCAGTGGGATTGACGTTGTCAGTCAAGGCTTGGAAGTTCCCGAACTTGTAAAGGAGGGGAATGTTGTCTCCTTTGCACTACGAAATCGAATCGCTGCAGAAGAAGATTTAGAAATCATGTTAGATCGAATTTGGGATACTTTGCCAGAGACACCTGATTTTGGAATCTATTTCAACTGTGCTGCACGTGGGCGTCCGCTCTATGGCGAAGATGATGTCGATCTCAAGCAGATAAATCAACGTCTGGGTTCCTTCCCCATAATTGGTTACTTTGGAGCGTTTGAATTAGCGCAGGTACCGCTGGGGCTTCAGCTCTATTCCTACACCGGTGTTCTTGTGCTGGTCTACCTTTGAAAGATAGTCTCCGGTCATTCTTTTCTACCCTTCAGAATCAGTCTCTACGACAAGAAAGCAGATAACTCATTGACTGATCAATCTCCTCATCGCCTTCGGGGATTCCTGCTGGTCACAATGGGAGTTTTATTCATCTCACCTGACTCCCTGTTAATTCGACTGGCTGATCAACCTTTGGAAATCCAGTTGTTTTGGCGCAGTTTATTTCAAGGTATCGGACTCGCGCTATTCACAGGTTTGCGTTACCAACTCAATTGGTGGAAGCAGGTTCGACAGGTTGGCCGACCAGGGTGGGTCGTGATGATTGGTTTGATTTGTAGCTCCACTTGTTTTGTTCTGGCAATTCAACATGCTCAAGTAGCTCACGTCCTGTTGTTACTAAATACTACTCCAGTAATCGCAGGGTTACTTAGTTGGTTGGTGCTGGGGGAAAAAATCAACCGCTTGACCTGGATTTTGATCGGGATCAGCATTGTTGGATCAACCTTGATAGTAATGGATAGCGCCGCCATGGGTGAATCCGGATCAAGTGCGTTTGGACTCTTGATGGCACTTGGTGCTGCGCTGGCGACTGCAATTAATTTCTTGGGGGCACGTGCTCGTGCTCCCTTGGATGTGACCCCTGTTCTTGTACCTGCCTGTTTCCTGCTTAGTCTTGGCTCTGGCTTACTTGGTGGTGCCACATTGCCACCTTGGGAAAATTTACGCTGGCTTGTGCTACTTGGAGGAGTTTGTCTGCCGATGGCTTACATTGGAATTCAATCTGGCCCACGCTACATCAGCGCACCAGAAACAAGTATGATTATGCTTCTGGAAAGCGTATTCGGGATCCTACTAGCTTGGATGTTCTTACAAGAATTACCGGGGGAGTTGGGAGTTCTTGGTGGAGGGCTCGTATTAGGTGGACTATTGACCAAGGCTTGGTGGGAGTGGCAAAAGCCCTCTATGTGATTACTTATGAACCCTCTCTTGTGATCGGATTACTTTAAATGATCGAACTCTATTATTTTCCCACACCCAATGGGCACAAAATCACCATCTTTCTTGAGGAAACCAAGCTCGATTACAGAATTAAACCGATAGATATTCTCAAGGGCGATCAATTCGATAGTGAGTTTCTAAAGATTTCTCCAAACAACAAGATGCCCGCAATTGTGGATACTGAGCCTGAGGATGGAGAAGGCCCTCTCTCCTTGTTTGAATCGGGTGCAATCTTGCGCTACCTCGCTCAAAAGACAGAAAGATTTTATCCTCAAGGAATTCGAGAAGCCTGGGAGGTAGAGCAGTGGCTCACTTGGCAGGTTGCCCACTTCGGTCCAATGTTGGGACAGAATCATCATTTTAACATCTATGCTCCGGAGCAGGTACCTTATGCTCAGGAACGTTATACTCAGGAAACCAGCCGACTCTACAGTGTTCTGAATAACCGTCTCCGAGATCGTGACTTTGTAGCTGGTTCCTATTCCATAGCAGATATGGCGATCTATCCTTGGGCAACCGGCTGGGAGAGGCAGAAGCAGGATTTATCAATGTTTCCATATGTAGCTGACTACCTAAACCTGATTGGTAGCCGCCCTGCTGTCAAAAGAGCCTATGAAATCGGGCAACAATACCGAAGAGTCGATGCCAAGCAGATGAAACCCGAAGAATGGCAAACTCTTTTTGGCAATCAAATGGTGAAGACATGAGCAATCTATCGTGGACAGATTTTATGAAGGTGGACCTTCGGGTGGGTACCATCATTGATGTGCAGTCTTTTCCAGAGGCTCGCAAACCAGCTTGGAAACTGTGGATTGATTTTGGAGAAGAGTTGGGAGTAAAGCGATCAAGTGCTCAAATCACACAACATTATCAGGTGGAGGACTTACTTGGCAGACAAGTCGTTGCTGTTGTGAATTTTCCGCCAAAGCAGATCGGCCCATTTATTTCAGAGTGTTTGGTCACCGGTTTTCCAGACGCACAGGGGGCTGTTGTGTTGACAACGCCCGAAAGAGTCGTCCCCAACGGAAGCCGACTCTTCTAAAAATGTGTCAACTCAGGATTTCCTTGAAATTGACAATATCTTTTCTCAAGGCGTAAACGATGGTGGTAAGTGCAATGCTTCGTGAGTAGCCAAACCGTTGATGCATGTTGGTGATAATGGTCTCGACAAGCTTCTGAACCCCCAGATCAATACTTTTGTAGTGATTTTGGTCATTCAGCTTATGGAAGAAGGCATTGTGCAGTACCTCTGGGTTGATTTCCTCCTCGATTTTGCGATGTGAGAGTGCTCTGGAGTACTCTTGTGCAAAGCAGTTGAGCAGGTTGTCATTTCTTGAGTTGATAATTGTCCTGTTTCCTTCAAGCACCAACTCCCCACTAGATTGCAGATCCAGGAACTTTTGTGCAATCATTTGCCGGAACAACTCTTCGTCCATTTCCGGCTCCATCACTCTCTCCATGCTCTTCATGTAGTTGTAATCAGGCTCGTCAACTTTTATTCCGCTATTCGGATCAATGAAGGTAAAGCGAGGGACCATCACATGCGCAAAAGCTCTGTTCCTTTGAGCACGAGCCAATAGTGCGTATTGAAGATATCTTCTGAGATCAGCTTCAATTTGCCGTGGATCACGGTCCACAGTACAAACTGTGATTTCTTTACGGATGATGTGAAAGTAAATGGCTCGCACAACTCCCACCAATCCCTGAAAATCCCCGTAATCCCCTTCTCCTTCATGCAAGTCGTAGCGACCGACACTTCGATCTAGTATAGGCTTCCTCTTGCGCGTGTAACGGGTATCAATCTCTAACCAATGATGTAAGTCTGGACCTTCTGTGATGATGCGGTTGAGTTGGCTTAAGAAAATGCCGACGTGCACTTTCAGTCCGTCTGAACTTGCCATCGTGTTGCGCATCACATTTTGCAACTGTCTGATCGAAATCCCATTACGCCCTTCGTTGGGATAGTGTTCCTTCCACAAATCCCGCATAAATTCATCATCAATTAATCGTAAATCTTCCTCACTGAAGAGCCCTGAGTCACGAAGGTTGACTGATTCAGGATGGTTTGAGATCTGATCCCGAAAACTATGCTCATCGTTCAGATTCAAACCAAGCCGCATGGCTTCATTTCGGAACGGGTGCCAATGTGGAAGCTTTTTGATGGTATTGACAGGGTCTTCAGCGTACGCCGAGTAGATGAAAAGCTTTTGCTCAGGAGTGATGTTCAGATAGAGTTCAATTTTCCGTTGACTCCAACTTGAAGGGAATTTCTTCCGCATTGGCGGCAGGAGTCTTGTCATCACAGAGTAGTATGAGGCGATCCTCAGCAGGTTAGGATCAACATCGTACTTCTCCCGCATATTAGCCAGATCTCTGCGGAGGATGTCGGTTTCGCTACTCGCATCCAAAAGATAGTTGACAGGGACCTTCTCTATCCGGTCCAGCAACTTTGAGGAGGTCAGTTGGTGGTCCAGCAGCTCCATTTCCTCAATATTGGTTGTCAGGATCACCGTGCTATCGACTGCGGTTTGCGTCGATTCAATCGAAACCCTGCCACTACCGAGCAACATCAGCAGGGGCTTATAATCACTCTCACGAATCCGCTCTCCACTCACTCCAAAGGCGTCATGAATATGGAGAATCCCTCGATTGGATCCAATGATTGATCCCTCGTAATACCGCAAAGACTTGCCTGGTAAGTGCTCATTCACAATCCCCATATCTTCTGCACTCAGATCTTGTGGATTTACACGGACTCGCAGGTGCTGCATGTCATCGATATTGGAAATTCCATGCGCCTGAGCCCCAGAAAACTCGATCTCTTCCACTCGAACATACTTTTCTAAGATCTCAAAAAGACTCATCCCTTCATTTTTTGGATTGCTGAGTAGTTCTTCGAGGATATCGAGAGTCTTTTTATCAAGATTGGCATTTTGGTAAAAACTGGGAATCAGTAGGGTTCGTTCTCCTTGTTGCTGATTGATATGATCGAAAAGCTCTTGTCGGGGACGGCTTAGATTCCCATCCGCCTTTTGCATCAACGTTGGGAAGAGCAGCAGAGGATTGTGGTGGAAAGAAGAGTGAACTTCCACACAGCGGCTTCCATCTTCGTTTTCAAAGCGGAAAAAGAAAGTATAGAGTCTTACAGAAACCTGCTTAGTGTACTCTTCCAAAGCACGAATGATCAGATCTACAACATTAGTTTTTCCTGAGGCGGGAGGGCCCACCAGAATAATTCCCCGATTTGGCCCAACCTCTTTGTCTGCTGATTCAATGATATCCAGTACCTGCTTGATGCAGTATTCCTGACCAAATACCGCATTGATACCATTACTGAAAGGATCCTTGAAAACGTTGTAGCTGATGACTGGTTCACCGCTACGAATCACAATTTCGTGTCCGAAATATTTGATTGCAGAAGAGATAATTGAGGAAGAGGTGTGTAGATGAGTTGCAGGTTCTTCGAGGAGGTTGTTCACAAAATCGGAGAAATGAATTGTGCTCTTTCGCCGATATCCCAACAAGTCGCGTAACTTCAACGGTAATTCGGCCATGCTGACTCCATGTGCTAGATACGGAATGGTTTTTCCGAGTTTCGCATTCGTTCCAGAATGCTCTCAAAGCGAACTGCCGTAACCACGGTTTCTTTGAAGAGGTTTGCTGAAAATGAATAAAGCCAATTGCGAGAGATCAAATAAACAGGAGCTTTCCAAATCAAGTTCAAATTTTTTAGGGTGGGTTTTATCCAATCTTTCCGGAGGCGGCGGCCATCGTCCCGGTGGTAGAGTAACAAGCCTCCATCCTGAAAATCGGTATCGATCAGATAAATCCTCGGACGATGAAAATGAGTAAAGAAATTCAGCATTTCATTCTTGATCGGCTCAGGATCAATCCAAACGTTGTAGCGATCCTCTTGGACAATGCTGTCCGGTGGAATCCTGAGTTGTTGTGCTTGGCGCTTACTGAATCGGTTCAAGTGAAACTCATGCACCAGTTCCGGAGTCAAAAATCGTCGGAGGAACTCATAGTCTGTCACCGTTTTGACAAGGTGCTCCATCTGCTGCATCGGTGTTTTGGTTGATGGTCGTTTCCAATGATCTTTGACGTCTTGGCTTGTTTCCTCATGAAAATCCAAACTTACTTTCCCGTCGCGATAAAGCTCCTCAATGTGAGTCCAAAGATAGAAACCCAGATGATACGGATTTCGCATATAATATGGCCGCGGATAGCAGACACCTGAAAAGACACGGGCGTAGTCAATAATCCCTTTGACTGATTGTTCTTTGAACAGCTCAGTCATGATTTTCTTTTCCCAGTACATCGCCCAGCCTTCGTTCATGATCTGGGTTCTGATTACGAAATCATGGGTCGAATGGACTGAGTAAATGTAATCTAAAACGGCCCGCTCACTTTGACTTGCCGGAGCATGGCGACACAGAAAACCCATGATATCCTGACAAGGAGCCTTTAGCTTGAATCCTGTGCGACTAATGGTTTCCTGACGCTGCTTGGCTTGCATCTCTTTTTGCCAAGTCATTTCAGGGCTGACGTTTCGCATCAGGCTATCAAGAGTGCCGAATGAGGGTGTTAATCGAGGAGAGGGTTTTTCTTCGGACACATAGGTATCTGTTTCCTGCTGGTGGGCCGTTTCAGTTTCTACGGTTCTAGCCAAATTGAACTGAGAATGAGGAGCAATCAAGGGCACAAAGGATTCACATGCATTCCAAAACTGGGAGTAATTGATCTCTCCCATCTGCTGACGAGCCCGATCCACCTTGCGGGAAAGATAGATCACCCATTCGGTGCGATCTGGGTTAGAGTCTTTGAGGACATTCAGTTCAGAAAATTCACAGTGCCCCACCACATGTGCCATGACCGAAGCCTGCATCATAGGTGAATTGGTGCTGTTCAAGTAGGCGTAAGATGGATTCCCAGTTTGAACTACTTCGTAGTAGATGCTTGCTTCCTGTCCGGTCTCAACTCGGTGCTTGCGAGTTACCATCCGTTTGCCTTCCCAGATGTTTAGGGGGCTTACGGGATAGACGTATTTTTCAAGCAGAGACATGAACTCCAAGCTATCCAGAATGAAGAATCGCATCTCAGGCAGCGTTCGTTCGAATGCTTTAGCATGGTGAACAACGCGCTGTTCCAATTCATAAATTTCTGGATCTGTCTGGACTGCACGCATTGAACTTCCCTAGTTCTCAGTGTTCAGCGAAAAGCGTTTTGATGACTTCAATGGTTTCCAGTTTATCGTTCAATTCCCCAAGACGAATGATGGAATCACGATAAAATTGCGTTGCAATCTGCCGATTCAGCAGACTCAAGCGCCCAGGTTGGACTTCTATGACTCCGATTCGATTGAAGATTGGGCGTAAATGCTCTTCCAGAATTTTGACGATTTCCTTGGCGTCATCGTCAAACAATTCACCGTCACCAAAATAAAAGCCGTAAAAGTTGGTTGATGCTGGGTCGTATTCGTTGGTGGCGATCCGGTGAATCAGTTGATAAACTGGAGCTGCGTGGGTGCCCCCTGAATTTCCGACCTGGTAAAATTGTTCAGCCTGGACTTCGTAAGCTTCTGCGTCGTGGACGAAGAATCGATGGTCGACGTTCTTTGCACCGTAGTTGTAGTCAATCCAGTTTTGGATGAAATTGACCAGGCGTTTTTCGAGGCGAAGACGTTCCCCGTATGTTGAATAGGAAATGTCCCCCATGTAGAAAACTACTGCCTTGAATCGAGGTTTTTCAACTCGCTCTGGCACTTTGAATCGACGATCCCGTCGCATGAATTGAAATTCATAGCGTTCTTCATGGGGAGCATAAACATCCATACCAATGCTCGTACGAAGAGCTCGTTTGAACGTTCGCTTCTTGTCGAGAACGATTCCTGAGGGAGCAAAGGTTTTGAATTCGTAAGAAACCTCCTTGATTTTTCCATGCCCTTGCTTGACGAGACGTGGCAGCTTTAGGGATCTAGAGACTCTTTCCATCAAATATTGAAAAGGGACATTGAATCGGATTTTCCCTCCGCCGCTACCTGGGCCCCCTCCACCACTACCCCCACCTCCTTCTCCTTCGTCACCATAAACGAAGGTGGGGGCGACGATGTCATCCATTTCTACCAGAATATCACTGCCTCGTTCGCCAAAGTTCTCAAGATCCCCTTCCGTGAGAATAGCATCAACAAGGTTTTCCAATTGTTCTTCAACGAATTCGTTGAAAGCCCCCTCCGATTCGCTGGAATTAATCTGGTCTGTCACATACATATAAAACCTAAGAGGAGTCTTAGCGCGCACAATCGATCAACAACTGCCTCAATATTTTGCAGAATAGAGCTAGAACATCTGCCCAAAGAGAGCAAATTTTTTCAGCCTTGGAAGGTAGTAAGAGTTTGCTTAATATACTGATTTAAATCAGATTTTATGATTTTTGATTTACTTTATTTTTAGAAGCTAAGTCTGTGGTTTGTGACTGCAAATTATTCAACAGAGATGGGATCCATGCTCGATGCGCAAGCAAAAATCCTGTAGGTTCTCGCTCCTCTGCAGGTAAAGCAGCATCAACATCCTGTAATTCTCGTAGCGTCTGCATAAGCCGATCCAGTTCACTCAAGATCAGCTTTCTGGAATCTACTGAAAGTTGAGCAGCAGCAAAGTGCCAGCGCTCGTCGCTTTGATCAAATTCATCATTGAGAAATTCTCTGATGTTTGTGCGACCCCAAATTTGCCAGAGCGGGCTATTTTTTTGCCAAAGAGCACTTCTTTCAAAACACAAACGAATAC
>WTIF01000265.1 GCA_011522845.1 Deltaproteobacteria bacterium | reverse complement strand
GCACGATATCCTCGCCGGCCCAATCCCCGCCTTCTGGATTTGGGTATGTTGCCTTCCAAAGAAGATTCCCGTCTGATTCAAACCGGATTAGAAAGGCATGCCATTGATCTGAGCAATCCAGGTCCGAACATTCTGAATAACTTTCATACTCATCCCCGGTACCAGCTACAACAATAGCACCTCCATCAGGTGTAGCTTTTACTCCCCAAGCTTCATCGTGAATGTATCTTGGATCAAAACCCCTGGGATTACCTACCTTGTTCTCCCAAATCACATTTCCGAGCTGATCCAATTTCAAGGTATAAGTATCCCAATTCGCTGTGCCAGATGTGGTATGACCAGACAAGAAAATACTTCCATCAGGCCCCAAATCCATTGCAAACAGGTGATCTGCACCAGACCCACCGTATTTCTTGGACCATACCACCTCGCCGGATCCAGTCATCTTGAGCAAAGAGTAGTCCAGAGCGTCTTGGGTTAACCCTCCAATGATCAACTCGTCTTCGAAGGCGTATATTCGATAAGCATGGGATGTGAAGGAATTTAAACTTGAATCCGATTGATGATTGCCGAGCATATCGAATTTCATCAGATGGCCCTCTCCTTCTGCGTAGAAGGTGGTCTCTGAGTCTTGCGCGTTAATATAGCCGACAGCAACCAGACTTGATCCCAGTTGAATCATACTCTCTATCGCGTCCACACCCCCAAAATCATATGATTTACTGAAGACAACCTCACCAGTTGTCTTATTCAATTTGATCAGTGCACTGTCCCGGTTCATGGCACCAAAAACAACGTACCCGTCATCTACTTCGATTGCACCGTTGCCAAGATTATGGCCAGCAGAAGGATATTCTTTTTTCCACTGGATTGCTCCATCCTGACTGACTTTGACGACAAAAATTCGTGCATTTGTTGGTAAACTTCCGGTCTCACCAATCTGGAGGAACCCACCATCCGAACAGGACAGTAGGAAATGTCCATGGGACTCTTCCCCACTCCCAGTTGCAGTAGTTTTCCAAAGGATTTTAGGTTCTATTGAACTTTCCGTATTGGTGCTGAACTCTGCTTTCTCAGCACGGCTCGTTTTTTCAGGTAAGCAACCAAACAAGCTCAAGCCCCAAAAGGGGATGCTAAACCCGAATAGTCTCCTAAATCGATAGAGTTGCTGCATTTGCTAGATATATGTAGTTTTTTGTTTGGCAAAGAGAATGACTCACAGAAATATCTTTACCTCAGAATCTTTTAAATGATGAAGAGTTTAAAGCTTATCATTTTAGTAGCTTATCCTACACTGATTAATCTACTCATTGGCTGCAGTTTGCAACACCAAGCACCAAAAGGGCTAAGTACAATCACTGGTGCCTTTGGTTTTCACTTTGGGGAACAGATCCAAAGTTATCAAATCAAGTCAGAGGATAGTGAGGTAATGGTTGTTGAACCAACGGTTATCCCCCGACCCAATCCTTTGATTGAAAGATATGCCCTCATACTAGATAGAAAAAACCAGGGGATCTTGGAAATTAATGGTCTAAATCATTCCCTTTCTCAGCGCCAGTGTCTCGAAGCGAAACAGAAGTTAGTGGATAGCTTAAAAGAAACGTATGAGTTTGAAATAACAGAGTCCCTGGAAAATCTGGCATCAAGACCAAAAAGAAGTTTGTATTTTGGAGAAAGTGTCGACAAATCCAGAGCAGTGGTTGGATGCCTGATGAATGCAGGTTTCTTGTATTCGAATTCGGATACACTACTGATGATCCGCTACCTCAGTCCTGCAGCAAGTGGGGCTCTAGAGGTGTTATCTCGATAGCTTGAAAAGACCAGGATTTAAAAAAACTAAGCTAAATGACTTGGACTCTGATTCCAAAGAGTGTATCTGCAAGTTCTCTTCGGAAATTCTCGGCTGAGAATTCGAATCTATAAGCGTGAAACTGTTTTCCTTGAAGCTTACATCTTAGTTTATGACCAAAGGAGGTGGTGTGCCACTCAAGCTCTTCTCTGCCATTTTACTATTGTGCTGGTACACAGGCTCAGCGCTAGCAGCGGATCTGTTTCAGTTGACTGTGAACGGCCAGACTCGAGGTTATAGTTCCGTCGATGAATTACCCGATTTCAATACAATGCAGCAGCAATTTAGTGTCGGTGACTGGGACAATGATCAAATTGACTTCTCGTTAAACTACCGCGGTATTGATTTAAAGGCTGCCTATCCAGCAGGAAGCAACAAAGTCACCTTCAACATCCCCTCTCTGAACAAGAACTGGTCTTACGAAGGAACTTCACGGCAAGGAAGTTGGACTCAGTTGACTGATGCCTTGGTGCAAGAATCTGATTTAGTGAACGACCTGCTGGGCTTGATGGTGCTCTACACTCCCAATGATCCTGTAGCTGGGAATCCCAGCAGTTTGATGGACAACTTTGTCCGGTTGGATTTTTCTCCGGTGCTGGTAG
>WTIF01000169.1 GCA_011522845.1 Deltaproteobacteria bacterium | reverse complement strand
GTTTCTATGAAGTGCGGGCGAAAATCCCCTGCATTCGGGGTGCGTGGCCAGCGATCTGGATGCTAGGAAAAGATGGTGACTGGCCAGATCGAGGAGAAATCGACATTACCGAATGGTTCGGGGCTTTCTCTGATCAATACACAGTCACATCAGCAGTTCATAATGGGGCCTTCTCCGGGGGAGATTTGGGTAATGCTCCATCCAGTAATCCACAAACGGCACAGCAAAGACTGACAGACCTTTGTACTGCCTACCATAATTTCCAGCTACATTGGACGGCTAGCAGTTTGGTAATTGGAGTAGATAATGTACCCACACTAACCTACCGTAAAACTTCTTCTAGCAATGCCCAATGGCCTTTTGACCAACCTGCCTTCCTATTATTAAACGTCGCAGTTGGTGGAAACCTCGGTGGTTCTGTCAATCCTGCCGACATCCCTCAAATGACAATGTACGTTGATTACGTGCGTGTATGGAAATAAATCCATAGAAAACAAATCATTTCTCAAATTAAGTTATTCCCCTCCTCTCTGGTTGTCCTGAATTCTTGTCAAATCGACGTCCTTCAAAATTAAATTCTTAAGAAATCTTTAATTCCTCAGTTGTCAGGTCTACGGAAGGCTGTTAGCGTTTTTGCATCAAGATACTCAAATGATTATCTCGATGAATCATTCATTCCCTCACGGAGATTCAGATGCAAGAGCATATAGCGAGCTTGGCTCCAAAAGTGGAGTTCAGTCGTCGAGAGTTTGTTGTTGGAGGTTTGGCAACGGCCGGTTTTGCACTGGCTGTGCAGCCAATACAAGCACAGTCTGTAATTACCACGGACAGTAACGGACTTGTCGCTGGTGAAATCAATATCCCCACCACTGATGGAAGTATCCCTGGATACTATGCTCGTCCAGCTGGAGATGGAGTATATCCAGTGGTGCTGGTGATTCAGGAGATCTTTGGAGTCCATCAGCATATTCAAGATGTCTGTCGTAGGTTTGCCAAATTAGGGCACCTAGCCATTGCTCCGGAGCTTTATTATCGGCAAGGGGATGTCTCCAATTTCAAGGACTATCGTGAGATCATTGGTAAAGTGGTCTCAAAAGTACCAGACGCCCAAGTAATGAGTGATCTGGATGCAGCGGCAGCCTGGGCTGGTTTGAATCATGGCGATACTTCCAAGATGGGGGTCACTGGCTTCTGCTGGGGTGGCCGGATCACATGGTTATACACAGCCAATAATCCCCTGATTCGGGCGGGTGTAGCTTGGTATGGTCAGTTGGAAGGAAAAACAAGTGAGCTGAAACCCCAAAATCCGATTGATCTTGTCGACCAGCTCAATGGGCCTGTCTTGGGACTCTATGCAGGGAAAGATCGAGGAATCTCTCTGGACAGCGTGAATCGAATGAATACTGCCTTGAAGTCCAGTGGATCGGTCTCTGAAATCCGTGTCTATGATCAGTCTCAACATGGTTTTCATGCGGACTACCGCCCAAGCTATGACCCTGAAGCAGCCAAGGATGGTTGGCAACGACTGCAGCAGTGGTTCAAACAGCATGGCGCTGCCTAAAAGATCCTCTCAAAGTGTGACGGACTTCAAAAATCTGTAGAGGTCCGTCTGCAGCAACCCCAATTCCTCTCCATCATTTACTCCTAAAATTCACTACGATTTTTTCATTTCAGAAGAGCTTTCTTGTCAGAATTTGACCAAATGAAAAAAATGGTCACCGGTCCAAATATGGATTTGACATTGAATTGACCGGATGACTAATCTGGTCATCAAAAGAAATTTTTTTCAGAAAGCAGTAAAACTGAACAACCTAATTCACACTTCCAGGATTCCACTTACTTATGAACGGGATGGAGCAACAAATTCAAGCCGCAGCCGAAAAGTTGTTTCTCCACTATGGGTTCCGAAAGACCAGTGTGGATCAGATTGCCAGGGAGGCAGGTATTGGCAAGGGTACGATTTATAACTATTTCCGAAACAAGGAAGAGCTATTTAGGAGTTGCTCTCGGCATTGGAGAGACCTAATCGATGAGTACCTGCACAAGCATTGTGATCAAAGTCTTGAACAGCCAGCCCGTTGGATTCAGAAGGTAGAACTGCGTCTACAATTCATACGACAATTGATTGGTCCCAGCCTTGTCACCGAATCAGTGATGAAGGAATTGGTCGAAGCAACTTTCCTGATCAGTGATCACGAAGAAGAGTTTCTCGAAGAGACCCTGTTATTGGTAGAGGAAGGTCAGCAAACAGGATCTGTTCGGCCGGAGTTAAATAAGCTGGAGACGGCGAAAATTCTTCTACAAATGGAGAGGCTGTGGGTTCCCCGTTGGCTTTCTCTTGCTGATTGGGAGATGGTTTGTGCGGAAGTAAAGCAACTTCACGAACTCCTTTGGTATGGTTTGCAACTGCCAGAGCAACCTCCAGCAGCTGATCATTGAGATGAGACACCCACTTTTTGAAATGTTTGGAGAAGGAGGAATTTGCGTAAGTTTCTAATTCTTGGATTGGTGCTCAGTTTCCCCGGTATTTTATTAGCTCAACTTTCAGAAGACTTGATCAGTGATCCGTTAGTTGCCGAATTAGCAGAGCGGGCAGAAATCATAAGTTACGACAATCGCGATGTTGTGAAGGTTTCTCTTGAAGATATTCTGCTGCTGACCATTAGTCGAAGCCTGAGCTTGGAGGCTTCAAGGTTATCAGAGGATATTGCCAACCAGGAATTGAAGTCTGTACAAGCCCGATACATTGATCAAATCACAACACGCACCGGTTTAGAGAGAAACACAGTCTTGACCAATGATCCGACTCAAATCCCCAAAGACACTTATGCAGTCGGTAGTCGCTCGGATTCGCTCCAATTTTCCTCTACCTTTGCTCGGCGCCTAAGAACTGGCAGTAGCTATGGTTTTACCCTGCAAGAACGATTTTATCAGAGTGAAAGTTTGAGTCGTAAGGAAGAGATGAGTTCTTTGGATTCAGGTTCCCCAGGAGATTGGCGAGATGTGACTTCAATCAGAGCCTTCGCTAGCATCCCGTTTTTTCAGGATGCCGGAGAGGAAATCAATAATCTGCCAGAACGCTTTGCAGAATTGGGAATTGATCGCAGCAAAGCATCCATCAAGCAAGCTGAGTTGGCTCAACTAGCCATGGTGGCTTCCACCTATTGGGATATGGTGGCCGTGCTGGAAAACATTGAGGTTCAGAAGTCATCTGTTGAACTCTCTGAACAGTTGCTCCAAGACAACCAGGCGCGGCTTCAAGTCGGGACCCTGAATCGTACAGATGTGCTGGTGGCTGAAACCCAGCTTTCCAGAGATCGTCAATCGTTGTTTTCAGCGAGATTAGATGCATTGAGGATTGAAGATCAGCTCAGGGCAGTTTTGAATCTAAGTGACTTGGAGCTGGGCTTTTATCCGACCAATCGCCCGGAATTGAAGGAATTCTTTCCAGATATGGAAAGCCTTCAAGCAGAAATCTTTGATAACGATCCTCAATTAATGTTGCTGGAGATATCAATGAGCAACAATCAATTAGAGGTTCAGCAGGAGGAAAACAAGCTGCAAACCAACTTGGATCTGGACTTGAGTTACACGATGTCAGGTTATGCAAACACACCGCTGGTAGGTGCTGGAGATTTTATTGATCCAGGACTGCATGGGTTTCAGGCAGCGTTGACTTGGACTGTTCCTCTCGGTGATCAAGCTACGCCCGAGAAAATTAAGCAGAAGAAAATCCAACAGGAGCAAATCCTCTTAAACATAGATAGTCGAAAGTCTGAACTCGATGTTAACCTGCAAACAATCTTACGAGACTTGGAACTTGCAGAGCAGGAAGTCAGTACGGCTCAGGCTGTGGTTAAATTGGCGGAGGAGCAGCTGCAAAACGAGATTGAGCGTTTCAAATTGGGGCAAGGTACTAGTTTTCAAGTATCACAGTTTCAGCAACAACAGTCTCAGGCCAAAGCCCAAGATATCCTTGCCCGTGTCCGTTATGAAAAAGCCTACCTTCGTCTGTTGACCCTCACAGGGCAAATTTACGAAGAATTCAACCTCAATCGAACAAAGTCTTAGGAGGCAAGCCGGAATGTTTCAGAACCCTCAAAGAAATACGCTGAAACTGCTCAGTCTTATTTTACTTGCCTGGCTCATCACCGCTTGTGAAAGGCCTGCTGAACAGCCAGAAGCTCAAGTGTCGGCTAACCAAGCTGCTCCGAAAGTGGAAGCTCCTGCCACTCCAAAGCGAGTCAACGTAGCTACATTGACCCTGGCTCCTCAGTCACTACAGCACAAGATTGAATTTGTCGGGAAGTTGCTACCTAACGAACGAGTCGATGTTCACAACGAGCTGGCAGGGGTTGTAGAGCAGGTGAAATTTGAGGAAGGAGAACAAGTTTCGAAGGGTCGTGTCCTTGCCCATATTTCGACGAAGGAATTGAAAGTTCGCAGAGATATGGCCCAGGCAGACTTTCAGTTAGCTGAAATCAACTACCAAAGGAATCTTCAACTGGATAGCAAGCAGCTAATCGCTCGCTCAATCCTTGATCAAAGCCGTACCCAACGACAACTCGCGAAGTACAACTGGGACTTGGCAGAGGTTCAACTTCAAAAATCCTTGGTCAAGGCTCCGATCAGTGGGGTGGTTAAGGTTCGGAGCGTGGAGCCAGGAGAATATTTAAAAGTTGGTATGAAGCTATCTGAAATTCTGGATTTGCGGAAAATGCGAGTAGATTTGGATGTGCCAGAATTGGATATTGCCAAGCTCCAGAAAGGACAGACTGTCAAAATTGAACTCTATGCGGAGCCAGGAAAACTCTATGACGGCAAAATTCATCGCATTGGAGTGGAGGCGGACACTCAGACACGTTCTTTTCCGGTTGAGGTGCAGATGGCGAATCCGAAACAGCGCCTACGTTCTGGAATGCTGGCCAAGGTGTCGATTGACCTTGGTATTTCTGAAAATCAAGTGGTCATTCCCAGAAATGCCATCATCGAAGGCGAATTGGAAAGAGTGGTCTTTGTGGCTTCTGAGGGCAAAGCACTACGCCGGGTTATCGAAACTGGAATCAGCGAAGACAATCGCGTTCAGGTAATTTCTGGCCTTCAGCATGGAGAATCACTGATTGTTGAAGGACAAACGAGGCTCATCAATAACGAACCCATCAATATCACCCGAAGCGATTCCTAAACGGTCTATCCATGTATCCAAGTCACATCGCAATCCGTAATGCTGCCTCGATTTTCGTTCTGATCATCATTGCAGCAGTGATTGGTTTTCAGTCCTACCGAAGCCTACCAAGAGAAGCCAGCCCGGACATCACTGTACCCATTCTGATTGTGGCGATTCCTTTCCCCGGTGCCTCTCCTCAGGACGTTGAGTCCTTGATTACTTACAAGGTTGAGAACGAATTCCAAAATCTCAAAAGTCTTAAGAAGCTGGAGTCCACATCATCGGAGGGAATTGCCGCGATTACACTGGAGTTTGATCCAGACTACGAAATCAGTGAGGCCAGAACCAAGGTTCGTGAAAAGCTGGACACGGTTGCACCTGAACTGCCGGATGACGCAGAAGATCCTGTAATCAGTGAGATCAATCTGTCTGAACAACCGATGTTGTTGATCAATCTTTCTAGCACATTGGAATTACAAAGATTGACTGAGGTTGCGGACGACTTGAAAGAACAGATTGAGGCAATTCCAGGGATTCTGGAAGTTCATCGCGTTGGGGGAGTGGAACGGGAGATTCGAGTCTATGTCAATCCTGACAAACTGCAGTACCACAATCTTGACCTAAACCAGGTAACTCGGGCCATTTCTGCTGAAAATACGAATATCCCTGGTGGAACGATCGAAATGGGCCCTACGAAATACCTAGTTCGGGTTCCGGGTGAATTCGAAACACCGATGGAAATCAACGAGGCCTTGGTCGCAGTTTCTGGAGATCAGGTGCCAATTCGAGTCAAGGATTTGGGTCGAGTTACTTTTGGTTTCAAGGAACTTTCAAATCGCTCTCGCCTTGATGGGCAGGAATCCGTTTCACTTAGTGTGATCAAGCGTAGTGGAGAGAACCTCCTGGCGATCCGTCAGCAGGTTCAGGATCTAGTAAAAGAGTTTGAAGCAGAACAACGAGGTGAGATTCGTTTCACAATCCTGGCTGATTCTGGAAAGTGGGTGACCCAACTCGTCTCAGACTTGGAAAATAATATTATCTCGGGCTTTATCCTTGTTTTTGTGGTGCTGTTGGTGGAGATGGGGATACGCAACGCCCTCTTTGTGGCAGTCTCCATTCCACTTTCCTTCCTGATGAGCATGTGGATCATGCAGGCCATGGGCTACACGTTGAACTTCATCGTGCTGTTCAGTCTGATTCTCGCTCTCGGGATGCTTGTAGATAATGCGATTGTTGTGGTGGAAAACATCTACAGGCACATGCAGGGTGGAAAAAATCGCTTTGAGGCTGCATTGATTGGCATCAAGGAAGTGGGTGGTCCGATTACCTCTTCAACCCTAACGACCTTGGCTGCTTTCGGGCCGATCATCTTTATGCCGGGGATTATCGGCGAATTCATGACCTATCTCCCACAAACCTTGATCATCACACTCTCCTGTTCTCTGTTTGTCGGACTTTTCATCAATCCAGTCTTGTGCTCGACGATGATGAAAGTGAGTTCCAAAAAGTCGAGTAGCAGTGAAGATGAGCTAGCAATCCTCAAGAACTCAAGGTTTCTGCAAGGTTATTTGAGTTTCATGAAGGGCTTGATTCGATTTAGGTTTTTAGCCTTATTTGCTGCACTGGGAGGAATCATTGGAATCATCTTCATCTATGCCACTGTTTCTGCTCCTCGCAATGGAATGGAGTTTTTTCCACCCTCGGAGCCGCAAGAATTTGTTCTGAACATAAAAGCCCCTGTCGGGACGACACTTCAGGTTTCAGACAAATACGTTAACGAATTGGAAGACATCGTCCGTCCATATGGTGGGAGCGTAGAAGCTGTTGTTGCGAATGTGGGACAACGACGAGGCTTTGGAGCCGGAGATTCCGGTGGAACCACTACGCATATAAGCCATGTTGTGGTGCCTTTCCCAGATTGGATGCACTGGGAAGAAAAACCCTCGGTAGTAATCGAAAAAGTCAGGGACAAGCTCTTTGATGTGACCGGTGTGGAGGTGGAGTTGACCAAACAACAGAACGGTCCACCAAGTGGAAAACCCATCAATATCGAAGTCCACGGAACAGATCTGAGCCTCATGCAGAAAGTGGCTCAGGATATTCAACAGATCATCCGAGATTTGCCAGGGTTGGTTGATCTGTCAGATGACTTTGATCGGAGTCGGCCTGAGATTCGAGTTTTGATCGACCGTGACAAGGCGTCTCGACTGGGACTGAGAGCTCAAGAGATCGCATCCACAGTTAGAACAGCTTTCAATGGCAGTAAGGTCTCAAATTTCAGAGACGGAAGTGACGAATACGATATCTTTGTGCAATTGGATGAGAATTTCCGCAGCAATTCCAGGGACCTCGAGTCTCTGTATATTTTCACGCCTTCAAGACAGCTAGTTCCGTTGAGTGAAATTGCTGAAATTACTACAGGTCCCGCGTTTGGCTCCATCCGTCATGTTGATCGAGAGCGGGTGATTACTGTTTCTGGAAACAATCGGGAAATTCCTGGCCCTGTATTACTAGGCCAAGTACAGAAAAAGCTCGCTGACTTCCCTCTCCCCAATGGAATTACTCTCGAGTACACCGGTGAAAACGCGGATCGTGAGGAATCACAGGCGTTCTTGGGTAAGGCATTCTTGACTGCAATCCTACTCATTTTCCTGATCCTGGTGACACAGTTTAACTCCGTGATGTTGCCGTTCATCATTATGCTGGTTGTTTTCCTTTCACTTTCGGGAGTCCTTGTTGGACTAATCATTCATGATCGGCCGTTCTCACTAATTATGACAGGCATTGGAGGGATCTCTCTGGCAGGAATTGTTGTGAACAACGCCATCGTGTTGGTTGATTTTATCCAGCAATTACGGAGAAAGGGGCTTGCTGCGCTAGATGCAATCGTCACTGCCTCAGCGGTCAGACTCAGGCCAGTGCTGCTTACAGCTGTAACGACAATTCTTGGCTTGATGCCGATGGCTTTGGGAATGGATATCAACTTCTTTCGTTGGCCCGATCCCATCCTCTTGGGAGTACCTAGTGGCGTCTTTTGGAAGCCAATGGCACTCGCCGTGATTTATGGAATCAGTGTGTCTACTCTGCTCACCCTGATTGTTGTCCCGATCCTTTACTCGTTACAAGATAGTCTAAAAAACGTCTTTGGAAGACTCTTTGGTGGTGGTAGAAAAACTCAAAATTCTGAGGATGAAGAAAGTTATTTTCCAAAAGCAGCCTAAGCTGATTTAGGTCCTTGCTTTTTCTATCGGGCGGGGGCATGGTGATGGCGTTCCTTTAGTGGAGCAACCTTCCTAGTCCAATATTTCTTTCATGGATGACAAAAAGGAGTCAGCATGAAGCTGCAACGCGTCCCCGTCGGCCTACCAGAAATCAGCGCTCTTCAACTTCGCCAAAAACATCTCTCCTGGGTACGCACCCAAGCTTCTGAGTGGGGATTGTTACGCAAGGAAAATCAGAGTCTTTATCGCGGCAAAGCTTATGATGCAGAAGTATTTGCAGTGGTGAGAACTGTGATGAAGGAAAATGATATCGAATACGTCGGATTTGTGGGGGATCAACAGATCACGGTTGGGCCGGATCTGTTGATGACCAAACTACAGGTTGAGCAGAGCTTTTCCGCCTAGTTTTTTTAGTCCCGAGGTGTCGCTCGGGGCTACCCTAGGATGGGGCTGCAAGGAAATTCTAATCTACAGGTTTCCCAAAAGAATAGCGTTGAATTTCCCTTCCCTCCTGATCAAATTCCTGGCCTCTCCAGGGAAGCCCATCCCGAAATACACCTTCGAATTTGATCCCGTCAGCATGTATATACGTCCCTCTTCCTTGGGGCATACCTTTGATGAAATTCCCCTGATATCGGTCCTTGTTTGACCAGATATAAGTTCCTTCACCTTGAAAGATGTCCTTTACGAATTCTCCCATGTACAATCTTCCGTCAGGCCATGAAAATGTGCCTTTGCCGTGTTTTTTACCATTCTGAAAGTTCCCGATGTATTTTCTGCCATCATCATGATTCATCTCACCTTGACCATCGATCAAACCTTTCTTGAAATTACCAAAAATCTTTTTCCCACTTGGCCAAGAGAGTTGTCCCCGACCTTCAACTACCCCCTTATTGAATTCACCGGTATAAATTCTTCCATCTGGCCAAGCAAGGGTACCAGCCCCGTCTGGTAGAGACTCAGAAAACTGACCGGTATACTTCTTCCCATCTGGCCAAATCAGGACTCCATCACCATCAATTTTCCCATCTTTGAAGGAACCTGTGAATTTGCGTTTATCTGCAAAGGTCAGTGTCCCGTTTCCGTGCATCACTCCTTTACGGACATCACCAGTGTATTCCTTGCCGTTTTTGAATGAGAAATTCCCACGCCCATCGGGCTGATTTTCTTTTATCTCACCAATGTATCTGGTCCCATCGGCAAAAGTGTAAACGCCCTTCCCTTGTTTTATTCCATTTTGAAATTCACCTGTGTACAAGGCACCGTCCGGCCAACTGTAGGATCCTTTTCCATGGAGTTGCCCGTTGCTAAACTCTCCTGCGTATTTGCGTCCATCAGCCCAAGTGTAGCTTCCCTCACCGTCCTCAATTCCATCGCGGAAGTCACCGACGTACTTTTCACCATTTGGAAAGAAGAAAGCTCCGCTACCGTTTGGAAGGCCGTCCTTTAATTCACCTTCGTAGCGTTTCCCATCTGGCCATCTATAAACACCACGTCCCTCTAACTTGTTATTTTTGAAATTTCCATAGTAGTTCCGCCCA
>WTIF01000237.1 GCA_011522845.1 Deltaproteobacteria bacterium | reverse complement strand
GGCCTGGGGTGAGGACTATATGGCCAACTCGATCTGCATTAATGACCGGATATCCTTTTTCACGAAGATACGCGGCAACTGTACTCTTTCCACACGCAATTCCACCCGTCAACCCAACAAGTGGGTGACCTGCTTCCATCACCAGACCTGCTTGACAAACTTCATCGGACGCAGTCGCTCCACAATTTTATGAAAAGTACGCCAAGATATGGGCTCCAAGCTTAGCTCAATCACGGCTTCCTGTTCATTTTTCTGAAAACTTCTCGAGTCCAGAATTGCTACCCCTGCATCTTTGATCACTTTCGTGATTTGAAATAAAATACCTCGATCATCGATGGTCAGCAGATTCAGTTTATAGCCCTTCAGACGAGATTCTGGCAAAGCCCAGTTGATCTGAACTGGAGGAAGTCCTTTTCGGGCTGGTATTTTTGTACAGTTGCCACGGTGAATCTCCATTTCTTTCTGATCATTTGGAATGCCCAGAGCGCGGTCACCTGGAATGGGATGACAGCATGCGCTCAGATGGACAATGCTGTCATTTTCATTTTCGACCTTAAAGATAGGAACTTCTTTTGTTTGGAACCACGCCCTTAGGCGGGCAATGCCATGTAAAGCCTGATTTGGCAAAAGTTGGTAAGTCTTTAGGAAGGTTTTCAATTCTCTACGCTGTAGTCCCAATTCCTCCAGGAAACGCTCCTTGGTCAAGCGCTCCTTCACCAAGGCTCCCTGAACATTTTCTTGTTGGAACCATTGATCAACATTCTGCTGAAAATGAAACAACTCTCTCACCAAAAAATCACGGCCCACCTCTTGGGCTTTTCGGGCATTCTGCTGTCTCAGGCTACGGCGAATGTTCAGGTGACTTCTCGCAGTGATTGATTGTTCCAACCAGTTTCGGTCAGGGTGCTGATCTGGGCGAGCCAGGATTCGCACTGATTCACCGTGCTCCAGTTTACGGTCACGTGAAACCCAATTTCGGCTACTTTCGTCCGCACTTTGGGAACGTGGAGCATTCACCATCGCGCCCACACAATGGGTTCCCAAATCGGTATGAATCTGAAAGGCAAAATCCAAAACCGTAGCTCCTGAAGGCAAGGTTACCATATCTCCTTTTGGAGTGAACACCTGGATTTGTTCCGACTGCAGGTAGCCCATCACTTCAGCCATCCGCAGTTCCTTGTTTCCACTAAACAGATCTAGCTGCTCCAGGCAGGTGCGGTAGTAATTGGAAAGTTCACTTACCGAACCCTTCCAGTGAGCCATGATTCCATATTCATTAAGTTGGTGCATCTGCTTTGAAACAATTTCAAAGGAAATTGGCTCACCATCAAAAATCACTTGGGTGTGCAGTCCTTGATGGCCGTTCCAAAGAGGATTACTGATGAAATCCCGAATTTTCAGCGGAACGGCGTTTCGCTGAGTATGCAGGGCCCCCAGGACTTGATAACTTTCCAACGGCTCCTGAACGACTAAACGGTAGCCCTCCAAAACAGTTTCAGCATCTTCAGAACTGTGGATGTAAGAGGCCGGATGTGTCCAGATTTCCTCTATCCTTGTATTGTTCAAACCACATCGCTGCAGAACTTCCTCAATTTGCCGATGCATTGCTTGGATGGAAGGGGCTTGTTGTTCTCTCAGTTGCTGTAGATGTGCGAGAGTCTTCTCATAGCGTTTGGGGTAGAGATATCGGAAACAAAGTTCAGTGTGTTCCTGGCTGATTTCTTCAAGACCAAAACGACGGGCCATGGGCACATAGACATTCAAGGTCTCCCGACTAATGCTACGCTGCTTGTGCCGAGGCATCGCGTCCATGTCCTTCATATTATCAAGGCGGTCAAAGAGCTTGATGAACAAGGAACGAACATCCCGGACCATTGCGGCAAGCATCTTCTGATAGGTCGCTTCGAGATCGGCTCCTTTTTTACCAGAATCCGTGGTGTACTTAATCTTGGTAAGCCCATCAACAATATCTGCGTACCATTCCCCATAATTTGTGGAAAGGTAGTCCCAAGTGATTGAGGTATCTTCGATGGCATCATGAAGGAGGGAAGCCACAACCGTAGGAGCATCAAGGCCCATGTTGCATATGGACAAGGCTACTCGTAGAGGATGAACAATGACCGGTTGACCCGATCTGCGAATCTGGTTGGCATGATAGGCTTCAATGTCATCGAAGGCTTTTTCAAGGAGATTTTGCTCCAGTTCAGTCCCACGTCGGCGTACATAGTCGCGGATCTGTTGTTTCAGATCCATCACTAGCTGGGAGTACTCGTCTGCAGACTCTTGCACCGCAAAAGCACGTCCACTTAAATTTTCTGCTACTGATTCAGACACTTCGGACAACAACGGTCCTCCTTATTCTCACTTTAATCGAGTAACTATCTTCACTAGCCTCATTGGGGACGGAAACTTAGGGATCGTCCCAGACCTGTACAGAAACGCAAGCCTGAGCGTTCTGTAATCGGTTTCCATCCTACTTCATAGCGTTGATCCCAAGTCCACTCTCGGATTTCACGCATCAGTTCAAAACTGGCTCCGTCCGCCCAGAAAAACAGATAGACCTCACTTGGAGACTTCTCAGCCAGCAGTTTTGTGAGCCAGCCGTCCGCGCGACTGACCTCCCCCCACCACTGCCCAGCATCCGCTTCTGGAAAGAATTGCAGGCAATGATTCTGGCTTGATTGAGCAGTCAACTCAACACGGTAGCCGTCGAGGTCTGCCTTGAGAGGCAGTTCTGGCTCACCGTCCAGCTCACTCTGAAACGAACGATAGGCTGCCACACGATCCAGATAGAGCAGCCGATTATCCTGCAATACAAAAAGCAAACTACTTTTCTGTGAGGAGTGTGACCAAGGTATCCGCTTCTTTTCTATTGTTAGCAGGTCATTCGTTTCTTCAGGCGAGACCGGCTCATCCAAGGGGCTTTCCACCACGCTCAACAACGCCATGAAAACTGCCAGAATGATCAGAATCCCCACGCTGTTGGAGACAATATCTACCAGAGAATCCAGGCTTTCGTTAACCTGCGAACCAGAACCGCGTCTCATTCAACCGGCTTCGCTTTGCGTCTTTTTCGCTTTTTTCGCCGGGCCTTTTCAGGCGCAGGTGATGGTTCGTCGGCTAGCGAAATTTCTTCTTTGGTGATTGGCTCTAGTTCCTGTCGTTGGTAGTCTTCCTCCAGTTGATTGAACCAACTTGTCAATCGGGGAACCATTTCTTCTTTGTTATTCTTTTCGCAGAGGCTGACCATTCTAAGAAAAATCCCTCGTTTTGGCAGGACTCTCAGGGCCTGTTCATAGGAGGTCAACGCCGATTGGTAGTCCTTGCTCACTTCTGCCTGAACCGCTTTTTCCAGCAACTGTTGTTGTTGACGCTCCAACTCAGCCTCCTCCATTTCACGGATCTTCTTTTTTATTTCTCGTTGGGGCTTCCAGTCTTCCAGTTCTCCATAAACGATGAACAGTTGCTTAAGCACTTTAATGGTGGGCAGGATCGCAATTGCTTGCTCCAGCTTGTAGACTGCCGCTTTCAGATCAGGCTTTTTCAAGTCAGTTTCTGCCATCTCCAGAAAAGCTTCCCGTACAGCCTTCAGCTCCTGCCGAGCCACTTTATTACTTCGGTCCTTGCGCAAGGCTCGTTGAAACACCTTATAGGCATCATCCAGATTGTTTTTCTGCAGCAGCAGGTGTCCGATTCGGTTGAGCAGGTCAACCGATTCAATTTCAGGAATCAATGGCTGGTAGATCTCAAGAGCCCGCTTGAAGTTCTGCCTTTCAAAATATTCTTCACCCCTTTGGAAGCATTCTTCCAAATCAAAATAACCCTGGGATCGTTGCAGAAGCTTATGGGTTATGAAGAAATGTCTTCGAGCCGGCATTACCCTCTCAGCCTGTTGATACAACAGCCCAAGGTTAGCGTTGGCATAGCGGTGATTCGGATACTTGCCCAGCAGCTGTACTAGTTTATCAATGGCATCCTGACGTTTTCCCGTTAGTGAAAGAGAAAGGATCCAGAAACAGCTTAAGTTCAGATCTTTTGAGTTTTCACCGGATAGCTGATCAAAGCACTTCCGGGCAACGTCAGCAATCTTCCGCTCAAGACAACACAATCCCAACGTCAACAGCAGTTTCTGCTGGAGTGAGAGGTCTTCCTTGGTATCATTCAGGATATAATTGAAAAGGCTTTGCCAGTGAACTTCATCCGGCTCAACACTTTCATCAAATTCTTCTTCTGTGACGTCATCGAGTTCAAAGGAGCCGTCCTCCTCAAAATCCTCCTCCTCTGCATCCACCATATCATGATGCAGTTCCCACAGTTCAGGAAGGTCATCCTGATAATCTGGCAGATAAAAGGAAGTGCGCTGCTCATATTCGCGGATAGCCTGCACTGCCACGCTGTCAGCTAATTCCAGACGTGCAATGGTCGCAGGGAGATTGTAAGTGGCATAGTTGTGCTTCGGCTTCAATCGCAGACAATGCTCATAGAGGCTGATCGCTTGGTTCCAGTCTCCATTTTTTCTGCAGAGATTCCCAATAGCGTTTGCCAAATCAACATTATCAGGGTTCATTGACAGAAGACTACTACCAACCGAAATCAAGGCGGACAAATCACCACTGCCCTGCATATCGCGATAGATATCAGCCACAGTTTTAGAAGCTAACTCCCGATGAATCTGCATTGCCTTGCTGAACTCGATCATGGACCGGTCATAAAAATGACTATCGAGCAACTGCTTTCCCCGCTCCAGCAGGGCAAGAGCCTCTGACTCACTGTCCGTGGTCACAGACTTCCGCAATTGATCCAGAATATTCATGTACACATCCAATGAAACTGAAGGTCTATCTGGACGAACCCAACTCCCTGCTTCCGCATCTGTGAATTGAAATCAAGCTAAGCTGGTTGGTAGGCAAATTGGGTAATGGTGTTCTTGATTCACGAGGATTTATCATAGTAAATCAGGAGCATTTTGGAAATGTGTTCACCTGATTTTTTTCTAAGTTCACCGGCTTGACCACATTCCTGGAACATCCCCGCAACAGATCTGGTCAATTCTGGAACTTTTCTTTTCTGCTTTCTCGTCACAAGATCAAATAATCAACAAGCAATAATTCAGCAAACTGACTTCCAATTGGACGACTAACTGCTGAAAGAGCAACGAACCACTAAAAACCTGGTCTCTATCGTCTGAATGAATTGAGCAGGGCTGCCCTGCACTTTGACTGCGAGGGCAGTGCCACTGACACGAGGATGGAACTACCAGGTTGAATTGTGATCCTAATTTCTTCGTGAACTATCAATCTTTGGGAAGGAAAGATCTCATGAGCTATGAAGTTGAAGATTTTCAGCAAGATGTGCTGGAAAAAAGTTTCCAGCAACCCGTTCTCGTTGATTTTTGGGCTGAGTGGTGTGGTCCCTGTCGCACTTTGGGCCCGATCCTGGAACGATTGGCCTCAGAAAATGAGGGAAAATGGTCTCTGGTCAAGGTCAACACAGAGATTCATCAGGAAGTTGCGATGTATTTTCAAATTCGCAGCATCCCCGCGGTGAAACTCTTCATTGACGGAGAAGTGGTCGACGAATTCACCGGCGCACTACCAGAAGCATCCATTCGACAGTGGTTGGAGCAAACGCTGCCCGGAAATAGCAGTAACAACCAACTGCTGGAATTTGCCAAAGAAGCACTGGAAGTAGGAGAAGTGGATCAGGCCCTGCTCGCTCTAAAACGCCTATTGAATGAAGAACCCGATCATGATGAAGGCAGAACTCTGCTGGCTCGAATTTACTTGGTTTCTCAAGATGAAGATCTTCAAAAGCAAGCGGTGGAGTTGATTGAGTCCATCGGACCTGATTCTAAATTCTTTGATGTTGCGGAGGCTCTTCGACTGCTGGTGGAGATGTTGGATGACAAGTTTCTGCAAAACCTGCCAGCTAGTCCACATCAAGTTCTCATGAAAGAGGGAATCGATGAATTAAGACGAGGGCGTTTTGATCACGCCCTCAAGCATTGGATTGATGCTCTGAAGAAAGAACGGGAATATCGTGAAGTAGCCCGCAAGGCGTGTGTGGCAGTCTTTAAATTTCTTGGAGAAGACAGCGAGGTTACACGGCAGTACCGGCCTGCGTTCTCAAGTGCGTTCTATTCCTAGTTTATCTCGGGAGTTGGCAAGGAATGCCCGACTCACCAGATAGCAGTTCAGCCTTGGGGCTCAACCTGTCGAGGGATCAGCAGACCTTCCACCTTTGGTGCAGCCAGTATTCCTGCTGACATCCCAATCACAAAAAGGATTGGGTTAACATTTCCTGAAAAAATCGAGGTCAACCCAGGCCCAGGACAAAAACCGCCCAATCCCCAACCTAAACCAAAAATCACCGCCCCAACTATCAACGGTCGATCAATCACCTGAGACGTTGGGAGCTGAAAGGTACTCGTAAAGCGGGGTTGTTCATTTCTGAGAATTAAGCGGTAGAGCAGCATATACACCCCCGTTCCCCCACCCATCACAAAAATCAGGCTGGGGTCCCAGTTTCCAGTAAAATCCAGGAAACCAATCACTTTACCAGGTTGGGTCATCCCACTGATGGCGAGTCCAATCCCAAAAACGAATCCTACTGCCAGGCTGATTAAATTTTCACGACTACGCAGCACCTCAATCATAATAGTCCTCCCAACAGATGATTGGTGATCCAAACCATGCCGATTCCAGCAGCCATGAATACTCCGACCGAGGCCATCGAACGCAAAGAGAGTCTGCCGATTCCACATATGCCGTGTCCACTGGTGCACCCACTCCCAATGCGAACCCCGATACCAACCAAGAGACCAGCTACTAGAGTAGTGATCATGCCCCGTCCAGCAGTATCCACAAACATCTGCGGTGAAATTAGTACCATCACGAGGCCCGCCAAAACCATTCCCCCAATGAACATGGCTCGCCATGCGATTGCCCCAGACTGGGGAACAAGTAAACCACGAAAGATGCCGGAGATCCCTGCAATTTTTCCGTTGAAATACATCAAAGCCGCAGAAGCAAGGCCGATCAGGACACCTCCCAGCAGCGGCTCCCAGATCGAAAAATCCTGAATTTGCATAATGATCCTGGTAGTTAAAAAACGGTATTTTGAATTAAGAAAGTGACCTTGAACACCCGATTACAGTTGGTCAAAGAATCCAAAGCCCCTGTCAATTCACTGGATAACCGGCCTGATCCCAATGCAACATCCCAGTGGTTGGCACACAGACAATGTTTTCCAAACCTTTGTTGTTGAGGGAGCTGGTAGCGTAGCGTGCACGCCGGCCAGAGCGACAGAAGAGATAAACCTTTTCATAGGTTTTAAATTTATCGAGGTACTGCGCCTCATCACCCAGCGGGATGTTGATGCTACCTTGGACGTGCCCGTTGCCGTATTCCTGGGGAGTACGAACGTCAACCAGCAAAACATCCTCAGAAGGATTCTCGCTAAGTTGCTTGATCTCTTCCATCGTACAAACAGCTTCGTTGCTTTGTTCTTCGGTTACACCACAGTCGAGGTTGGCTGGCAGTGATTCATCGATCCGTTTCGGATATGGCAGGTTTAGATTGTTCATAATTCGATTGAAGTCTTCAAAAGAGTTGTCTGTTTTCAATCTTGGATTGAGGCGTTTTTCTTCACCAACTGATGTGACCAAGCGCCCCCGGTAATCGTGCCCTGGATAAATCAGGGTTTCATCCGGTAAGGAGAAGATCTTTTCGTGAATGCTCCGATAGAGGTTTTCTGGACTTCCTTGTTGAAAATCTGTCCGGCCACATCCACGAATTAAGATAGCGTCCCCAGTGAACACCATGTTTTCCACTTGGTAACTCGTACAGGCATCTGTATGTCCCGGAGTCGCCAGTGCCTTAAGGCTGTGCTTACCAAAGTGAAGCTCTTGTCCATCTTCCAGCAGAATATCAGCACAACCAACACCAGCTGGTTTACCAACAGCTGTTTTCGCACCCATCGAATCTCTAAACATCCCCAGAGCGGTTACATGGTCTGCATGAACGTGCGTATCCAGCGCATAGAGCAGCTTAAGTTGCAGATCCGTCACAGCTTCCAAATCACGCAGATACTGTTCTCGAACAGGATCAATGATGACTGCCTCTTTCGTGTCCTGATCCCACAGTAGATAGGTGTAGGTCCAGGTGTCATAGTCAAACAATTGACGAAAACCGATTGTTCCCATCTCAGTCTCCTTTGGTAAGTGAGTTGATTTAAAGTTGAGGTCCTCAGGCTTCACAGAAGATGCTTTTGACCATCTCGAACAACCTTTGGAACCGTTCATCAGCAATTCGATAGTAAGAGTAATTCCCCTCTCGTCTCAGATTGAGCACGTTATGGAGTTTCAATAGTGACAAATGCTGAGAGAGTGTGGCTTGCTTGAGCCCTGTCAAATATTCCAAATCCTGAACGTTCTGTTCACCTTGCTGGAGGATACAGAGAATCTTGAGCCGCGCTGGGTGTGACAAAACCCGTAGACACTCCGTGGCTTTATTGATGTTTTCCTGTTGATCCACAAACAGACTTCGTAAGTCCATTTCCAGATCAGCATCGAGGGTTCTTGCTGTTTTCATGATCTTTTTCACTAAGAGATTATTACCAATCAGTTGACTGGAATCACGCCACTAAAGGATGGTTTCTTTCGCCAAGATGAAGAGCCCCATGATCAATACAAACCAACCGAATCCAGGCTTCAGTTTGGCGCTGGAGACAAAACGACTGAGATAAGTTCCAAGGTAAATCCCAATGATGGAAAGTAGGCAAAACAGAGCCAGAAAACCCCAATCAATGCTTTGATTCCCGAGATCTCCGAGAAATCCAAACAAGGATTTCACTGCAATGATCATCAAAGATGTACCCACTGCCTGCTTCATTGGTAGTTTCGCCAACACGACCAGTGCAGGGATGATCAAAAAGCCACCACCGGCTCCGACAAATCCGGTTACCGCTCCGACAATCAATCCCTCTAGAGCAATCATTGGGTAGTTGAATTGGAGTTCACCCTCTTGTTCTGATTCACTCCCTCCACGAATCATTGAAACAGAGGCTAGAATCATCACAGTCGCAAAGACCCCCATCACAATCAGATCCCGCCCCACCACAAGATTTCCGAGGTTGAAAATCTCAACTGGAAGAGCGGGCACCAGATACTTCCTAGCCAGGAAAACCCCTACAAATGCAGGTACCGCAAAGATTGTCCCTGCCTTCAGATTGACCAATCCCAACTTGAAGTAGTTGACAGAACCAACCAGCGCACTCAAACCAACAACAAACAAGGAGTAACCGGTTGCCAGTACAGGAGGAATTTCAAGCAGATAAACTAGAATTGGCACCGTTAGGATGGAACCACCACCACCAATCAATCCCATGGTTGCTCCAGCCAGAATCGTCGCAGCAAAGCCAAACAATGCAGATCCACTCGTAGGGATTGTGCCAAAACTGTTGCCAATCAACCCCAAGCCAATCCCAAGGGCCAGGATGGAAACTAGCGGTTGCATTTGTCTGAGAAGTGCCATTCGATCCTTCCAACTGATATAAAATTATTTAATCATTATATTCGAAGATTTGAATATGTAAAGAAGAAATTGAGAGCTGATCGTTCACTGAATTACCCCTTCGTTTGCGATGTCTTGAGAAAGGGGATAGCTTGTTGTGACCACCTATTCACTGGTACACCCAAAGCGGTGGCCAACCTCCTCTACTTTTGAAAAGGCTTACAGTCCTCATGAGCTTACCAACAGACTATTGGATTCCATCTGGGTCGTACCAAGAAATTCTCTACCACAAATCGGCAGAGGGAATCGCCAAGATTACCATCAACCGACCGCATGTTCGGAACGCTTTCACCCCTCTGACCGTTCGTGAGATGCAGCAAGCGTTAGATGATGCACGAGACGACATCAAAATTGGGACGATCATCCTAACTGGTC
>WTIF01000354.1 GCA_011522845.1 Deltaproteobacteria bacterium | reverse complement strand
CTTGGATTGCTGCTGCAGGACTCGCTATACCTAGGTTGATCGGTTTGATTTGGTTGTTTTTTGAAGCTAATAAAATAAAACCGACTGATATAAAAAATAATGAGATTAGCTTTAATGAGCTTTTGAAAGAGGCATGGACACTTGGAATAGTGCTCATCCTGATACAGATGTACTTTAGAATTGACACCGCGATGATTGGATATCTAGTGGATGAGGGAGAAGTTGCTTTGTACAACGCAGCATTTGTAATAGTTGAAGGTTCTTTCTTTCTTCCTTCCCTCATTACAGCAGCACTGATTGGTTCTTTGTCACAGACCGACCGATTTCTTTCATCCTTTCAAAAAGGCATTAAAATTTTGGGCATTTCTGGATTGCTGTTTGGTACGCTGGTGTCCCTATTATCGGTTTGGTTTTTCAATAACTTTTATCCTCCTGAATTTAGTAAGGCAGGAAACTTACTACAACTTCTTTCATGGGCCATCCCACTGGTATATTTAGGTACGCTTATGACTCAATCACTAGTGGCTCTGGATAAACAAAAAATTTATTTATTAATGACCTTTTTTGGCCTCTTGGTTAATGTCATTCTAAATTTAATTTGGATTCCAGAGTATGGTGCTACTGGTGCGGTTTGGTCAACACTGATTACAGAGAGCTTTGTGCCTGTAGCTTGTGGGGTAGTTATTTTTCAAGAAATAAAGAAGAAAATTAACTCAAAACATCTATGAAGAGATCAATGTGCTTACGAGCAGACTCTTCCCAGGTGAAAAGCTTTACGCGATGGAAACCAGCGGCTCGCATTTTTTCGACAAGAGTTTGATCTTGATCCAGAAGCTCCATCTTATGGCTGAGGTCTATTGGATCGGATGGGTCAAAATAAATCGGCACATTCCCACCTACTTCAGGTAAGCTCGCTGCGTTTGAAGAAAGAATAGGAGTACCAAAGGACATTGCTTCTAGCAAAGGAAGCCCAAAACCTTCGTAACGACTAGGAAATATAAAAGCCTTGGAATTTCTATACAAAAGGCCCAGATCTTCGTCAGATACGTATCCCAGCCAACGCAATCTAGACCCTACACCCACTTCATTTGCAATTTCCTGAATTCTCGTCTTCTCGTCATCTGGAATTCTTCCACAAATGGCCAAAATAGAATTTCCTGCGTAGACGCTCAGGGCTTTTGGAACCAACTCTAGATTTTTGTAAGGTCTACCCTCTCCCACTAACAAGAAATAATCATTGAATCCAAATTTTTCTGTAGAATTAAATTCTCTGGAATGCTGAAAACTTAATGGGTTGAACCCAGGGTGGATTACTTTGATGAGATTTTCATTAATTTCAGGAAAATATTTCAATAACTCAACCTTTGTAAATTCTGAAACACAGATGATTTTTCTACAATGATTTTTCAGGATATTTGGAAGAATTTTGCTGTAGTACATTTTCCAGCGCGGCATAAAATCAGGATCATACAGCGGTAGCAAATCATGGATGGTAATAATCTGAGGTACTGGGCTGTAAATGATTCCCTCCGCTATGGGCGCGAAGTTCAGCCTGGGCTTCTGTAAATGTAGATTGAAGCGCATCCCAGTTTGCAGCCACAGAAGTCTTTTTAGGTTTGAAGCGAGATTGGCGGGATGTTTAAATTTTGGTCCCCTTGAGACAACTTGCTCTGGGAAAAGATCTTCTAACTCCTTCAATTTTGTATAGATTTTTGCCTTTGGTAGTGATCTCAGCAAGCAGCTGCAGAGTTCAACCCCATAGCGACTCAACCCAGTGGGTTGAGGATGCATCAGGCTTCCATTGATTGAGACTGTCAGATGTTCTGCTCCATCAACCAACGGTAACCCTCAAGGATTTTTGAAGTTATTGAAGTTGGATTCGTTGTGAAAAGACGAATTTTGCTTACTGGGTGAAATCATCAATCCCTGAAAGTGAAATTGAGAATGTCAGTTGGATCGACACTGTTCCAACCACCAAAGTATATAAGAATTTCTAATTGCGAATGCTGGTTACATACTTTTTAGGCTGCCTTTGATTGCGCCTCCTGAGTGGCCACCATTGCATCCCAAAGTTCAATCCGAGCTGTTAGCGCAATTCTGGCTGCTTGCTCTGCTTCCTCCCATAGAATCGGATCATTTCCACAAATCCTTTGCATCAGTCGCTCTGCGGCTGGGCCATGTTTCTCCTCATCGCAGTGAATATGCTCTTCAAGGTAAAATTTGAAATATCCCCATTTCTCCGGATTTTCTTGATCTAAGCGTTGAACTAGTTGTCTGAAGAGATCAGGGATAATGTCTTCTCGGCCATACAAAAACGCAGAAGCGATGGTGACAAGGGAGCCTTGCTCAATGAATGAGAAGGTGGTTTTCAAAAATTTCACGACATGAGACGGCAAATTTGTGGATGTAATTGCGGTTGAAAAGTTGCCTGATTTTTCAATGAACGGGAGCCATTCATCGATCAATTGAGTGTTTGCACCTGCTTTTTTCATTGCGTCCAAATAAAGCTCAAAGTGAGATGAATAGCCACCATCTGGATGAGGACCGCTTTCTTCGTCAAGAACAATTTCATTGATGAGCCTTCGAGCCTCCCGGTCTGGTGTCGGGGTCCAAGGTACTTGAACACAAGTCAACTGCTGTTGTAGTGCTGTCAGTAGTGATTGGAAGTCCCAAACCGCAAATACGTGATTTGACATAAATCGAAGGAGGGCTTCCTCGCTGCTCAATTGAGAGGCCATTTGCCTTTCCAGCAATTCTTTCCTGAGCAATCTTAATGATTCCATTGCTTTGTCCTAATGAAGCTAAAAATTAAAGAAATAGTGAAAAAAATTCTAACGCTTTTTGTTTCAGGACAACAAGATTTTTAAAATGATTCGGGTATGGTGAGAATGCAAAAATGTATTGTTAAAATTAAAATTCCTGATAAATTTCAGAGTTTTTTCATTAAACTGTAAAGCTTTTGATGTAGCTTTTTCTAATAGAGATTTTTCAACCCAGATGATTCTAGATTTTCCACTTTCACAACTGGTTCAGAAAATCAAAACCAGTGACTTACATCCATCTGCTCTCGTCAATTTGGTCTACGATCAAATCGAAAAATTTGATCAAAAGTTCAATGTTTACAGGAGTTTAGTTTCAAGAGAGATGTCTCTAAAGCGAGCCGATCAGATTGCTCAAAAGATTTCGAACGGTGAAAGAGTAGGGAATTTGGCAGGATTGCCTGTTGCCATTAAGGATAATCTAAGTATTGCAGATCCTGATTTAACTACAGGTTGCTCTTCGAGAATTCTTGAAAGCTATCATTCGCCATATGATGCAACAGTCGTGAAGGCCTTGAAAGAGGAAGATGCTTTGGTGATTGGCACCACAAACATGGACGAATTTGCAATGGGCTCTTCCAATGAAAATTCTGCGTTTGGACCAACTTTAAACCCTTGGCATTCCACTAGAGTTCCTGGAGGAAGCAGTGGTGGATCAGCTGTTGCCGTGGCTACAGGTATGGCAGTTGCTGCTTTGGGATCAGACACAGGAGGCTCCGTTCGGCAACCTGCGGCTTTCTGCGGAATTACTGGGTTCAAACCGACCTACGGGGCATTATCACGATATGGCTTAGTGGCTTATGGATCATCACTAGATCAAGTGGGTTGCCTAACCAGAACTGCCGAGGACAGCGCTTACTTTCTTGAAGCAATTCAAGATGTTGATGCTAAAGATAGTACCTCATTGGCGCAAAAGCTGGATTCATTTGATGAACAAATTGATCTGAGTACCTTAAAATTCTGCCTTCCAAATGAATATTTGGATTCCAAAACTGTCTCCGAAGATGTCTTGAAATCAACGACATATTTGGCAGAGTGGTTGGCTCAGCAAGGAGCCACAGTTGAGAAGAAATCTCTGGGGTTCCTCGATTGCTTAATACCCGCCTATTATGTCATATCTTTTGCCGAAGCCAGTTCGAACCTAGGTAGATTTGATGGAATTCGCTACGGGTTGAGAAGAGGCAACGGTGGCCTAGATGAGTTGTATAAAACTACAAGAGAGTCTGGCTTCGGAACGGAGGTGAAACGTCGAATCATGTTGGGTACATTTGTTCTCAGCGCGGGTTACTATGATGCCTACTATGGAAAAGCCAATCAAATTCGCGCATTTATTGAGAAAAAAATTCATACCTTGTTGGCAGAATTCGATTTTTTGATTGGGCCAGTAAGCCCTGGAGTTCCATTCAAATTCGGTGAAAAAAACGATGATCCATTAGCAATGTATCTTGAAGATATCTATAGCGTATTGGCAAATTTTACTAGATGTCCAGCGATCTCAATCCCTGCTGGAATGAGCAAAGAGGATTTGCCAATTGGCTTTCAGTTGATGAGCAAGCCGATGGACGATTATCGGCTTCTTAAAGTCTGCGAGGCTATTCAAGCAAAAACGGATTTCCATACGCGACGACCACCTCAGTGGCCTTCCTAAGTATTAAATCTCGCCAAAAATTAACTACTCAGAATAAGTTAGAATCATGCTCGATCTTCGAGTAATCCGTCAGGATCCTGAAAAAATTTCAGAAAATTGTCGAAATAGAAATTTGCCCCCTTTGGTTGCGCCACTCCTGGAGCAGGACGAACTAGCTAGGAGCTTGAAAGGAGAGCTGGATGCGCTCCGTCAAAGACGAAATGAAATCAGCAATCAGATGAAGTCTAAACTTAGCACAGATGAAAGACAGAATCTGATTGAAGAGTCAAAATCACTGAAGCAAAAAGAGGAAGCACTGCACTTGGCTCACCAGTCAGCAGAAGTCGAGAGAGGCAACTTATTGTCCCAAATTCCAAACCTGACTCACCCAGATTCTCCAATTGGTGTGGATGAAGACGCAAATAAGGTGTTGAGTGAGGTAGGAAAACCGAGAAATTTCGATTTTGATCCCAAAGACCATTTGACTCTCATGGAAAGTCTGGACTTAGTGGACTTCGAGGGTGGATCGAAAGTGGTTGGCCAAAAATTTTACTATCTCAAAAATCAGGCGGTATTCCTTGAGTTGGCACTTGCACAATACGCCCTGAAACTGCTTCAGGATGAAGGCTTTACAGTCCACTTGACGCCAGATTTAGCTCGCGCAAGTGTTGTTCAGGGAACAGGTTTTCAACCAAGAGGGGATTCAGCCCAGATTTACTCCATCGAAAATAGCGATCTTTGTTTGATCGCAACAGCTGAAATTACCCTAGGTGGTCTTCTTTCAGAACAAATTCTATCAGAAACAGAACTTCCAATTTTAATGGCTGGTTTCTCTCATTGTTTCAGAACAGAAGCTGGAGCGGCTGGGCGTGAATCCAGAGGTCTTTACCGAGTCCATCAGTTCTCAAAAATCGAGATGTTTGCTTTTACGCATCCTGAAAAATCAAACGAGATGCATGAGAAATTACTTCAAATTGAAGAAAGAATTTACCGTGACTTGGGAATTCCTTATCGAGTCATCGACATTTGTACTGGAGATCTCGGTGCTCCAGCCTATCGAAAATACGACTTAGAAGCATGGATGCCAGGTAGAGGTCATTGGGGAGAGATCACGTCCACCTCTAATTGTACTGACTACCAGGCTCGGAGATTAAACATTCGGTTTAAGGACTCTGATGGCAAGAATCAATTTGTTCATATGCTCAATGGTACTGCTATCGCGGTTTCCAGAACATTGATTGCTCTCATTGAAAACGGGCAGCAGGCTGATGGGTCGATCATGCTTCCAAAATGCCTTGGTTTACCAGATATTCCTCCACCCGCTTCAAAATGAAAATTTCACGGGAATTGATTCAGGTTACAGGTTTTCGTTTCGGTGGTGTGAATATTGGCCTGAAAAACGAGAGTCTCGATTTTGGTGGAATCGTGGCGAATAGTCCATGTGCTGCAGCAGCAGTTTTCACTAAAAACAATTTCCCGGGTGCTCCTGTGATTGTTGGCCGGGAACATGTTGCGGATGGAAAACTTCAGGCGATTGTCGTGAATTCCAAGAACGCAAATGTTGCAACTGGAGATGCTGGTATAATGGCATCTCGAAACACTTGTCGTTGGCTGGGGGAGCAATTGAACATTTCACCTGAAATGATCTTGCCCTCTTCAACGGGTGTAATTGGACGCCCACTTGATACAACCAAAATCAGAACTGGTTGTGAAATATTGGCTCACCAACTTGGTGAAGAGGTCGAATATAGTGAGAGATTTGCCAAAGCCATAATGACTACGGATCATCATCCAAAATTTGCTCATGTTGTTCTAGAAGATGGAACGAAAATACTGGGTTTTGCAAAGGGCGCAGGGATGGTGGAGCCGAATATGGCTACAATGCTCTCATACATAGTCACTGATGGAGACTTACAGCCGAATGAACTAAGGACAGCACTTAAGCATGCGGTGAATCAGAGTTTCAACCGAATTTCGATCGATACGGATACATCAACAAGCGATACCGTTGTTTTATTGAGTGCAGGTCATAAGAAAACTGATCGAAAAGACTTTCAAATTGCCCTTAATGACCTTTGTTGTGACTTGGCGAAGCAAATTGTCCAAGACGGGGAGGGGGCCACAAAGTTGATTGAATTGAAGATCAGCGGTGCCCAAAACGCTGAATCAGCACTTCTGTTTGCGAAATCAGTTATCAACTCACCATTGGTCAAAACCGCAATTTACGGAGCAGATCCCAATTGGGGACGCTTTGTCATGGCAATCGGAAAAGTTTTTGATTTCCCAATTCCGTTAGAGAACGTAAAAATATGTTTTGGTCAGGGTGCGAAAAGAGTTTGTCTTGATGCTGAGCACTCTGAAGATCTGACTCTAATTGAAGCTTTGAGGCCTCTGCTTCAAGCAAAGGAAGTTTTCATTGAGATTGAACTTGGAATGGGAACATTTGCAGAGAGAGTTTGGGGATGTGATCTGTCAGAGGGCTATGTTGCTGAAAATGCTTACTATACTACCTGATCATTCATAATGAAAAGAGATCTACTTAGTCTCAGAGATTGGACAAAACAAGAACTTTTAGATTGTTTAAGCCTTGCGGCAGAATTGAAAGCTGCAGGTCCAATGGGTTCATATAGTAAGGCACTTGCAGGAAGAAGTTATGCGTTAATTTTCCATAAGAATTCGCTTCGAACCAGGGTCTCATTTGAGGTTGGTATTAGCCAATTGGGTGGAAGTAGTATGTACTTGACTGATCAGGACTTTAAACTTGGCGAGCGAGAATCGGTTGCTGATACAGCCAAGGTTTTATCAAGGTACGTTGATGGAATTTTGATCAGAACTTACTCGCACAATCTTGTTGAGGAATTAGGAGAGAACGCATCAGTCCCTGTGGTCAATATGCTCACAGATTTTTGCCATCCGTGTCAGATCCTTGCGGATGCAATGACCATCCAAGAACATTTCAAAGATCTCTCAGCAACTCCGATCTGCTACTTAGGAGATGGAAACAACGTTGTTCACAGTTGGTTAAATTTTGCTTCAAGAGTTCCCATTACTTTTATTATCGGAACAACGCAGTCAACCCTACCAGACATGGAATTGGTTGAATATACCAAGAAACAAGGTGTTTCAGATGTGAGGGTAATCAATGACCCTGTTGAAGCAGTTCGGGACGCAAAGATTTTGTATACTGATGTCTGGGCCAGCATGGGAGAAAAAGAGAAGGCCGACGAAAGGAGAAAACTCCTGATGCCATATCAGATTAATTCGCATATCCTTTCAAAAGCTGCTTCTGGAGCGAAGGTCATGCACTGTTTACCCGCTGAACGTGGATGGGAAATTACTTCTGAAGTGTTGGATGGTCCTCAATCCATCGTCTTGGATCAAGCAGAAAATCGGCTCCATGCCCAAAAGGCGATTCTTTTAATGTTGGATCGTTGGTTCAGGAGTTGAAATTTAGAGAAAGATTTTGACCCAATTTAATTTAACGACTACACCCCAAAATTTAATGACAAATTCTGCCACACTTCATTTGCCTGGTCAGGAGCCTTTAGAGATTCCAATCATCACAGGTTCAGAAAATGAAAAGGCTCTGGATATATCTTCATTACGAGCTAAGTCCGGGTACATTACTTTAGACCCTGGATTCGTAAATACTGGAGCATGTTCAAGCTCCATTACTTACCTGGATGGTGAAAAAGGTATTCTTCGATATAGGGGATATCCCATTGAGGAACTAGCCCAAAAATCGACATTTGTAGAAGTTGCCTACCTGTTGATTCATGGTAATTTGCCAGATCAATCACAGTTGACGGAGTTTTCTAGCAAATTATCGAATCATTCGATGATTCATGAGGATATGAGGCATTTTTACGATGGGTTTTCAAGTACGGCTCATCCCATGGTTTCACTCTCAACCATGGTTGCCTCTCTCTCGGCTTATTATTCCGAAGCTTCTGGTCGTGCATCCGTTAAGGATCTGCATATTAATTCCGCTCGAATTATGGCCAAAGTTCGAACAATAGCTGCCTTCTCGTACAAGAAATCAATCGGGCAACCCTTCGTATATCCACTCGATAGTCTTCCCTACTGCGCTAATTTTCTAAACATGATGTTTTCGGTGCCAGCTCAACCCTATGAGGTTGATGAAGATCATGTCAAAGCGATGGATCTATTGTTGATATTGCATGCAGATCATGAACAGAATTGTTCAGCATCAACAGTACGTGTTGTGGGATCCAGTCAGGCTAATGTCTATGCTTCCGTTGCTTCAGGTATTTTGGCATTATGGGGTCCATTGCATGGTGGGGCAAATCAACAAGTTCTTGATATGCTAATGCAAATTCATGAGCAGGGTGGGGACATTGATAGCTTTGTGAGGCGAGCCAAGGACCCAAATGACTCCTTCAGGTTGATGGGTTTTGGCCACAGAGTTTACAAAAACTATGATCCTAGAGCCAAAATTATTAAGGAGCACTGTGATCGAATTTTAAGCAAGCTTGGCGTGCAAGATCCTCTGCTTGAAATTGCCAAAAGACTGGAAGAGCGAGCTTTGTCTGATAGCTATTTTGTCGAAAGAAAGCTTTATCCCAACATTGATTTCTACAGCGGTATTATTTACCGAGCGATTGGTCTTCCAAGTAACATGTTCACAGTGATGTTTGCCTTGGGACGCATTCCGGGGTGGATTGCACAGTGGAAGGAAATGCATGAAGATTCTCAAACAAGAATTGCTAGACCAAGACAAATTTACATTGGCGAAAATGCCAGAAACTATGTCCCAATGAATCAACGCTGATCAAGGGATAATTTGCTTAACCCTCCAAATTAGGAGTAACGATGTCACCAAAAAAACGAACGAAAGCCATACGAAAAAATAAGCACACGGCTAACAAAGATAATCTAAAAAAAAATGAGAAGAGAATTCGTGAGAATATCACGGTTCTGCAAGCTCTCGATGCATCCGAAACCAAAGCTGAAGTCAGCGAAGAGTGAGTGAATCACTTAATTCTTTGTTGAAAGAACCTAAAAAGGTTCAAGAAGTTCAAAAAACTTCAAGGAATCCATCCACTCTCTCCGCACTCTATGAGGCTTGGCGAAAAGGAACCCTCAAGGTTGAACGCACGTGGGGAAGAATTGGTTCACCAAGCCAAATTGTCATCTATAAACCTGACTCCTGCCTCCTCCCGGATGACATTCTTCAAATCACAGATACAACATCTGAAAAAGAAAAAGACTTTACCGTCGTCACTTGGAATATTAATTCGATCCGAAGTCGCCTGGAGCTACTTTTGGACTGGTTGGCTGAAAAGCAGCCGGATTTAGTGGCATTGCAGGAGACAAAGGTGGAGGATGTTAATTTCCCAATTTTTGATCTTCAGCAAGCGGGATATCACTCTGTATTCAGTGGTCAAAAAAGCTATAATGGGGTGGCCTTTTTGTCCAGGGAGGTACCAGATCACATTAGAACTGGTTTCCGAAATGGATATGATCCAGAAAACTGCCGATTGATAAGCGTTCAATTGAGAGGGATGT
>WTIF01000122.1 GCA_011522845.1 Deltaproteobacteria bacterium | reverse complement strand
CTCGATCTTGGGCACAATGATCGGTGCCCTCATCATGGGAGTCCTCCAAAATGGCTTAAATCTACTGGCAGTCCAAGCCTACTACCAGCAAATGGCGATTGGGATCGTGCTGATTGCGGCGGTATGGTTGGATCAGGTCCGCGATAGAAGGAGATCCTGATGGCGCTGCTGACAATGAGAGGACTGAAGAAATCCTTTGGATCCATCGAGGTCCTAAGAGGAATTGACCTGGAGATCAAGCCTGCTGAAGTGGTGGGTTTGGTTGGGGATAACGGTGCTGGGAAATCTACCCTGATGAAATCAATCACGGGTGTCTACTCTTTGGATGAAGGCAATATTCGCTTCCAGGATCAGGATGTCACTTCCCTGGCACCAGGTGAGCGGAGAGCTCGGGGAATTGAGATGATTTACCAGGACCTTGCTCTAGCTCCCCAACAGGACATTGCCAACAATATTTTCTTGGGCCGCGAACCCACCAAGAAACTATGGGGCTTTCTTCCAGGTTTTGTGGACAAAGAAAAGATTGACGCCGAGGCGCTCTCGATGATCGATCGATTGGGAGCAAGGATCCCATCAATCCACGTTCCAGTGGGCAGACTCTCTGGAGGACAGCAACAAACGGTTGCCATCGCAAGAGCGCTGACCTTTGACCCAAAACTTGTGATCATGGATGAGCCAACTGCTGCCTTGGCGGTCAGAGAAGTTGAGGGTGTTCTGAAACTGATCGAGCAGATGAAGAATTCTGGCATCGCTGTCATTCTCATCAGTCATCGCTTGAACGATATTTTTGCTGCCTGCCAACGGATTGTGGTTCTCAGGCGCGGCAGTGTGATCGCAGATCTTCAACGGGAAGCTACCGATATGAACGAGGTGGTCTCCTACATTGTCGGGGCACACGGATAATTTAAAGGAAAAACAGATGGCCAAGTTGGGAATCCACGCATTCTGCTTCACCCCTGGCTGGGAAGCGAAAAATGCAGACGCTGAATTGCCACCCTTGAAAGAGCTAGGAATTGGTGTGGTGGAGCTACCCTTGCTACGACCCGCAGAATTTGATGCCAAGGGAACCCGCAAGGCCTTTGAAAAACATGGAATGGGCGTGACCTGTTCACTGGGTCTGCCACACCACTTGGACCCCACCAAGGACCTCAAAGCTTGCACAGACTTTTTGGATCATGCGCTAAATGTGGCTGCCGAAGCGGGCTCAAAAATTCTCTCTGGGGTGACTTTTGGTTCTATCGGCAAAACTTCGGGGGCCCCTAGAACAGATGCTGAATATGATGCAATGTGTATGATGATTTCACATGCGGCGAGCACAGCTAAATCTCTGGATTTACGGTTGGGCTTGGAACCCTGCAATCGCTACGAGACGCACCTCTTGAATACCGGCCAGCAAACTGTTGAAGCCTTGAATAGAATTGGAGCAGACAACACCTTCGTTCACCTGGACACCTATCACATGAACATTGAAGAAGTCAGTATGTCCCAAGGCTGTCAGGATGCAGGCAGTCGGCTTGAATATATTCACCTGTCAGAATCGAATAGGGGGGTCCCCGGGCGAGGCTGTCTGAAATGGGAAGACACTTTTGCGGGACTAAAGGCCGTTGATTTTCAAGGGACAATGACCTTGGAGAGTTTCATTTATGTCGATGATGACATTGCTAGTGGTCTGGCACTTTGGCGTCCTGTCACTGATCAACCGGAAGACATCCTCAAGGTCGGGATTCCTTTCCTGATTGAACAAGCCAAGGCCGCCGGGATCCCAGTCGATTGAAATTCCTACCTCTTTTGTGCCCGAGTCCCCTCGGGCAGGCCAACCTGGCTTTTAGAAAACCTCCAAAAAATTATTAACCGCAAACCATTTGGTGCGGCATTCTGTTGAAAAGATTTTGCACGGCCTGTGCTTGTGGTGAATCAGAGAGCAGCAGTTGAATCCCTAATAACTGGCCAGGAAGGCACATGCGAGTGGTGGCGTTTCAAAATCAGAAAGGTGGAGTCGGCAAGTCGACATTGAGCCTTTTGGTTGCCGAACAGCTCGCACAGTCCGGGAGAGAGGTCATCTTTCTGGACAATGATCCCCAGGGCAACTCCACCCAATGGTTCCTCAATCGTTTGACGGATGCTGACTACCCGTTGATCCTGGAAGAGCTGCAAAGCAAGAATCTCTACAACTTGCTGCAGGAGCGGATCACTCCCGAAAATGCCTTACTCGAACTGCCTGAAACCACCGTCCAGCTCTTGGCTGCGACGCCAAACTATGAACAAGCAAAGACCGCCTTTCGTGATCAGCCGGGCCATGAAAACCTCTTTCGGATGTTATTGCGGGGTTTGTCGACTGAGGCTCTAATTTGTGACACTCCAGGGGAACTCTCACTGCTGACCAACTGGAGTCTTTCCCTATGTGATGTGGTGGTGATCCCGGTGCAGACGGAGATGTTTGCGGTGGAGACCCTGCCCATTCAAC
>WTIF01000273.1 GCA_011522845.1 Deltaproteobacteria bacterium | reverse complement strand
AGTTTCTTTGAAACTGCTCATCCATAAACTAAACAACCCTTAAGCTCCAACGCCCTCCCGTTTGCACCTCCCCAAAAATTGTGGCATGGTGGTGACCTTTGACTGACGGTAGTTAGTCTGAATCATGTTTTTAGGGTGCTACTACCCTGATCAATCAGGAGGAATTATGAATTGGAAACACTTGGCACTGGCTGGTGCCTTGGTCGTAAGCTGGGTTCTGCCCACCCAAGCGCAACAGCGCTTCGTTTCAATTGGAACCGGCGGTGTAACCGGTGTCTACTATCCAACCGGTGGGGCAATCTGCCGCTTGGTGAATAAGGATCGTAAGAAACACGGCATCCGCTGTTCTGCTGAATCTACAGGTGGTTCGGTGTACAACATCAATACCGTTCGTGAAGGTGAACTGGAATTTGGTGTGGCCCAGTCTGACTGGCAATACCACGCTTACAACGGCACCAGCAAATTTGCTGATCAAGGCAAGTTCAGTGACTTGCGCGCGGTCTTTTCAGTCCATCCGGAACCATTTACGTTGCTCTCTCGAGGCGACAAGCCCATCCGTCGTTTTGAAGACCTGAAAGGGTACAAGGTAAACGTTGGCAATCCCGGTTCTGGTCAACGGGCGACGATGGAAGTTGTCATGGAAGCCTTTGGAATGAAGATGAGCGACTTTGCCTTGGCAGCTGAACTCAAAGGTTCCGAAATGGCCCAGGCCCTTTGTGATGGAAAAATTGATGCGATGATCTACACCGTTGGTCACCCAGCTGCTGCCATCACTGAAGCGGTCACCACCTGTGATGTGGATTTGGTCGATGTCAAAGGCGCTCCAATCGATAAGCTGGTAAGTGAAAACAGCTTCTATCGAGTGGCTTCCATCCCGGGTGGAATGTATGCTGGGAATGATCAGGAGACAACCACCTTTGGTGTTGGTGCAACCGTGATCACCTCAGCAAAAGTTCCGGATGACGTGGTCTATATCGTGGTCAAGGCGGTCTTTGACAACTTTGCTGATTTCAAAAAGTTGCATCCTGCTTTTGCGAATCTGAAGGAAGACCAAATGATTAGCGATGGTCTCTCTGCTCCACTGCATCCCGGAGCAGTCCGCTACTATAAAGAGCGCGGCTGGATGTAAGCTGACAGGCAGTGACTTCGGTGACTGCCTTGATGCCTCCCGAGTTGCATGTCTACTTCTCCTCCCACCTCAGATCAACCGATCGGTGATGCGCGGGTACGTGTTCTCTCTGGAACTTCTGCCCGTGCCGTCTTTCTGCTCTGTATATTTTGGTCCCTTTTCCAGGTTTATGTTGCCAGTAGCATTCCCTTTTGGCTCTCCAGTCTGACCGGAATCAGTCTTGTCTTCAATAATCAGGAAGTGCGCCAATTGCACCTTGCGTTCGGCTTGGTGCTTGCGATGCTGCTCCACCCTCTTGGAAAAAACAGCACTCAGCCCATCCCTTGGTACGACATCCTGCTGGCCTTACTGGGAGCCAGTAGCTGCCTCTATCTGCTCGTCTTCAAAGATAGCATTGCAGATCGTGCGGGACTGCCGACGACCTCTGATCTGGTCATTTCTGCGATTGGTCTTTGTTGCCTTGGATTGGCGGTCTACCGTGCTCTTGGCCTGCCACTACTCGTTGTGGCCGGAGTATTCCTGTCCTATGTTTTCTTTGGTGACAAGTCATTCATTCCAGAAGTCATTCAGTGGAAAGGAGCCTCACTGAACAAGGCGCTTTGGCATTTCTGGATGCAGACGGAAGGCGTCTTCGGGGTCGCGCTGGGGGTCTCCTCCTCGATGATCTTCCTCTTTGTGCTGTTTGGTGCCCTGCTGGAACGCGCTGGGGCTGGTCAGTACTTCATCCAACTCGCATTTGCTCTGCTCGGACACTTCCGTGGTGGTCCAGCGAAGGCGGCAGTGGTGGCCTCAGGTCTTTCAGGACTCTATTCTGGATCCTCGATTGCCAACGTGGTGACCACTGGCACCTTCACGATTCCTTTGATGAAGAAGACCGGCTTCACTGCTGAGAAGGCTGGTGCCGTGGAAGTCGCCTCTTCGACAAACGGCCAACTCACCCCTCCAGTGATGGGTGCTGCGGCCTTTCTGATTGCTGAGTTCACAGGGACTCCTTATCTCTCGCTGATTCGTCACGCCTTCCTGCCAGCGTTGGTTTCCTATATCGCCCTGCTTTACATTGTGCACTTGGAGGCTTTGAAGCTTGGACTGGAAGGGCGCCCACGTCCCCCTGCCCAGACGACGCTACTGCAGCGAATAGCTGGGGTGTTGGCAGGTTTTGTTGGAATGGGCCTGCTGAGCATGGTGGTCTACTTTGGTTTCGGTTGGCTCAAGGGAGTCTTGCCAGAACTGACACTTGGTGCAGCGGCCTTGTTGGTTGCAGGATTCTATCTGTTTCTAGTTCGGCTGGCGTCGAAACTACCGGATTTGGATCAATCTGGAGAAGTGATTGATCTAGAGAAACTCCCACCAGCTGGAACGATTGCTCTCACAGGTTTGCACTACTTGTTGCCGATTATGGTGTTGCTCTGGTGCGTGTTGATCGAACGACTCTCCCCGGCCTTGTCCGCTTTTTGGGCAACGATCGTGATGGCTACGGTGTTGGTCACCCAACATCCGCTCAAGGCTTGGTTCCGTGGAGAAAGCCAATGGAGTGAGCGCTTTCAACAGGGAATGCAGGATCTTTGGCGTGGACTAGCCAACGGCGCAGAGAACATGATCGGTATTGGCGTGGCAACTGGAGTGGCTGGTGTGATCATCGGTACGGTTTCACTGACCGGAGCCCACCAGGTGATTGGGGAATTTGTGGAGATGCTCTCCAGCGGTAGCCTGATCCTGATGCTTCTGCTCGTAGCTGTGATGAGCCTGCTGCTGGGGATGGGCTTGCCCACAACGGCCAACTATATCGTGGTCTCTTCTTTGATGGCTCCGGTGATCGTGTCCCTAGGTTCTCAGAACGGGCTGATCGTACCACTGGTGGCGGTACATCTGTTTGTCTTCTACTTTGGAATCCTGGCGGATGACACTCCACCAGTCGGGCTGGCGGCTTTTGCCGCAGCTGCGATCAGCCAAGGAGATCCGATCAAAACTGGCATCCAAGGATTCACTTACGATATTCGGACGGCGTTGTTACCGTTCCTCTTTCTTTTCAACACGGAACTACTGCTGATTGATGTCACTTGGTTCAAAGGAATTTTAGTTTTTCTGGTGGCTGCGGCGGCAATGATGCTCTTCGCTGCCGCAACCCAGGGCTACTGGTTGGTGCGCTGTCGCTGGTGGGAGACAATTGTCCTGTTGCTAGTGGCTTTCACGCTGCTCCGCCCAGGCTACTGGCTCGATCAATGGCAGGAACCCTGGCAGCGCTATGCTGGATCTGCCCTGATGGAGCAACTTGAACAGACGGGACGCGACCTGACCTTGCGGCTGGATGTGGAAGGGCCTGATTTTGATCGTCCGGAAGAACTGAACAGCCTGACAATTCTACTTGAATTGAAAGCAGATCAATCACTACAGCAAGCGCTGGATGAGAACGGAATTTTGATCCAGGTCGATGCTGAGAGTGTTGTTCTTGAAGAACCGATGCCCGGTTCAACGTACTTCCAGCCTTTCCAGCGTTTCGATTTCTACATGGATGATCCCGTGCGCTTGATTGCGGTGCTTGAGTCCCAAGTCAATCGACCCGCCAAGGAGTGGTTCTATCTGCCGGCACTGGCTTTGCTGGCCTTGGTCTGGTTTGCTCAACGTCGTCGTTTGCGTATTGCCTCAGCCCAAGGATGATCATGTCTGCTTCCCATGTTTTTCCTCGCCGTTCTGATTCTCAGTTGCCCACAGCAGTTGCTGGCGAAGGTTGCTGGTTGATAGATTCTAGTGGTCAGCGTTACCTAGATGCTTCCGGAGGTGCTGCGGTATCCTGTCTCGGTCATTCGGCAAAACCAGTGCTGGATGCGATCTGTCAACAATTGCAGCAACTGGCGTATGCTCACACCAGCTTCTTCACGACTGAGCCTGCGGAGCAGTTAGCTGATTTGTTGATCCAACATGCTCCGGGCAACTTGGATCGGGTCTACTTCGTCAGTGGTGGTTCAGAAGCGATGGAGGCCTCGCTCAAGCTATGTCGTCAGTATTTTCTAGAAATCAATCAGCCACAGCGAAGCCATGTGATTGCTCGACGTCAGAGCTATCATGGCAACACACTCGGAGCTTTGAGCGCAGGAGGCAACCAGTGGCGACGACAGCCTTTCGAACCCTTGCTCTCCAGTGGTGTCTCCCACATTGCACCTTGCTACCACTACCGCGATGCCGAACCCGGTGAATCTTTGGAAGAGTACGGACTTCGGGTTGCCAATGAGCTGGAAGCCGAGATTCTTCGAGTTGGGCCAGAAAGAGTCGCGGCCTTCTTGGCAGAACCAGTAGTAGGGGCTACGTTAGGAGCGGTTGCACCGGTTCCAGGTTACTTCCAACGGATCCGAGAGATCTGTGATCAATACGGGGTACTGCTGGTGCTGGATGAGGTGATGTGTGGAATGGGGCGCACTGGCTCCCTCTTTGCCTGTGAACAAGAGGGGATAGCACCGGATGTCTTGTGCATCGCCAAGGGTCTTGGTGCAGGACTGCAGCCGATTGGAGCGATGCTCTGCACGGGTACGATCTATCAGGCAATTGCTGAAGGGAGTGGATTTTTTCAGCATGGGCATACTTATCAAGGACATCCAACGGCGTGCGCAGCTGGAATTGCGGTCCTGAAAACAATGCTCGAACAGAATCTCCCCGAACAGGTAAAAGAGAAAGGCTCACGCCTACGGCAAGCTCTGCAACAGCAATTTGCCGAACATCCGAATGTGGGGGACGTCCGTGGTCGAGGTCTCTTCCTTGGGATCGAACTGGTGCAAGACAAACAAACGAAAGAGCCTCTCAATCCGAACTTCAATCTTCCAGAACAGATTCGACACACGGCGATGCAGCACGGCTTACTCTGCTATCCAATGGGTGGTACGATTGATGGACGAAGAGGACATCACATCCTGCTGGCCCCGCCTTTCATCATCAACGATGCAGAGTTGGAATTGATTGTGGAACGCCTCTCCTTGACCCTGAATGCCATTCTCCCTGCTCTGGATCAAGCTGCATGACATACCTGATGGTTGCCCCAAATGGTGCCCGCAAGACCAAGGTCGATCATCCTTCCTTACCGGTCACCTCTCCTGAGTTGGTACAGACCGCCTTGGCTTGCTGGCAAGCTGGAGCCCAGGGTCTGCACGCCCACATCCGCAATACAGATCAGTCACATCTATTGGACGCTGGACGCTACCGGGAACTCCTCGCTTTGTTAAAGGAAACAGTTCCAGATCTGGAAATCCAGGTGACCACGGAAGCGGCTGGCATCTATCAGGCTCCTGAGCAGCGTCAACTGGTACTGGATTTACGTCCGGAGTGGGTTTCATTATCAGTTCGGGAAATGGCACGGGAACCAGACAGCAAGGTTGTGCGAGATTTCTACGCTGAATTGTCCCAAAGCCAAATTCGCATCCAACATATCCTCTATGATGCTGATGATCTTCGACAGCTCTTCGAGTGGATTGATCAGGGGGTGGTTCTTCGTCCAGTGTCTCTCTCGGTCCTCTGGGTGCTTGGGCGTTATTCCTCTGATGGCAACAGTGATCCTGCTGAGTTGAATCAGGTTGAGGCTACCCTGCAAGCGCTGGGATCTGATATTCCGGAACAAGTAATGGTTTGTGCCTTTGGTTTGGGCCAAATCCCCTGCCTGGTTGAAGTAGCAAAACGCGGTTGGGATTGCCGGGTAGGCTTCGAGAATGGCTGGTGGAAGCAGGATGGTTCAATCGCACAGAACAACGCAGATCTACTACGGGACTTGCGTGATCAACTGGATCAACGAGAAATCATTGTTTGAACGATAAGCGAAGAGTATAATTGGTCTACTTTGCTGATCACATTGGCAATTCGATTTTCAACAATAGGAGAAACAGATGGATCTTGGATTGAAGGGCAAGAAAGCGTTAGTGACCGGTGGCACCAAGGGGATCGGTCGAGCAATCGTAGAGGCTCTCGTAGGAGAAGGTACTCATGTGGCCTTTTGTGCGCGGAATGCTACCGAAGTCCTGCAGGCCCAGAGCGGCCTGAGTGGCAAAGGCCCGACTGTGCTAGGAACGGCTCTCGATGTGGGGAACAAGGAAGTGCTGGAGCAATGGGTCCACGACTCTGCCAAGGCCTTGGGCGGTTTGGACATTGTTGTTTGTAACGTCAGCGCATTGGCGATCCCAACCAGCGAGGAGAACTGGCAGGCATCCTTCAACATCGACTTGATGCACACGGTTCGGACTTGTACCACGGCGATCCCCTACCTTGAGCAGAGCGACTCGGCTTCAATCGTCAACATCTCAAGTGTCTCTGGGCGAGAAGCTGATTTTGCGGGAGGACCCTACGGAACCGCCAAGTCTGCGATCATCGCCTACACTGCCCACCTCTCCTTCTCATTGGCTGAAAAGAACATCCGTGCGAACACGGTCTCTCCTGGCAATACTTACTTTCCCGGTGGTGTCTGGGAGAATATCGAGCAGGGCAATCCAGATCTATTCAAGCTGGCGATGGATCTGAATCCGACAGGACGGATGGGCACAGTCGAAGAACAGGCTTTCCCTGTGCTGATGCTGGCCAGTCCACTGGCTTCCCGCATCTCTGGAACAAACCTGGTTGCTGATGGTGCCTTGACTCGTGGGGTTCAGTTCTAAATCAGATCAGAGTTGGTTTTCTGGAGAGGAACTTTGAACCCTACTTTAAACCAGATTTCTGGTCTCAAACGGGTTGAGTAAATGGATGCCAAGGTCTGCAAAATCTCGGGTGTTTCGTGTCACGAGCACCAGTCGGTGTGCCGTTGCTGTTGCTGCTAGCAGTCCATCAATGACAGGAACTGTGTGAAGAGATGAGAGACGTCCCCATTCCTGGCTGATGGCAGTGTCCACAGGAAGAATCTGGCTTTGGAAACTTGTTTGAAGTTGCTCGAGCCAAAGATCTAACACGTTAGCTTTCCCCGCGTCTCTTCCTCGCAGCCCTTCAATGCCTTTTCGAATCTCTCCGAGTACCAGGACACTCAGATACAGTGACTCTTCCTCTAGATTGCTGTACCAAGAGGCTACGTTCGGATGGCAGCGTGGCCCTTTGCGAATTTCTGAGATGATGTTGGTATCCAGTAGATACTTCACCACTCAGAAACTCTCCCCAGATCCTGAGCACGATCAAGGTTCAGATCCTCGAAATCAGGGCCAGTAGTTAGTAGGGTTTTGAGAGTCGGAGCAGGACTGGCAGCGATTTCACTCAGCAGTGTACGAGCTCGAGGGGCGCGTTGGGGATTCTTGAGAGCCTTGGCAGCCGCCTTGAGTAAAGCAGCATCCTCGGCAGGGACCTGTACTTCAACGCGTACAATCCCCAATTTTTTCTGGCGCTTGCGGTGACGGTCAACATAGTTGTTGAGTGGGCTGTTCATAAAAACCTTTGAGTATTTCCGGAAAATATTTCCGGAAATACTCTCTCATGATTCACTCAGGATTGTCAACGGGGTTTAGCAAGCTAGCTTTTCCAAGTCCGTGAGCGCAGAACTGTGAAATCAGTTCTTGAGCACCTTCCATGTGCCTGGAGGTACTTCCAGGCAGGCTTCGATGGCGACGGTGGCGATCACGGAAACAGTATCGTGTACCTCGTCTACCACGTTCATTCCCCCCTTGGTCACTTTGACGGAAACATTCCCTCGCGGCAACTCACGCGCAACGACATCCCGATCCACCTTATCGGGTTCCTGAACACCAACCGTGACGTTGACCTGCATCTTCTCGTGAGAGATGTCGAGGGAGCGGAACAGGATGAGCGAGCTGTGATGAATTGCGTCCTGTACCGCACGACAGGCAGCCTTGGTATAGTTCCCACCATAGAGGTCGTTACCTGTACCAATTTCAAGAATGAGGCGTTGCATCAGCGATCTCCAGGTTCAAGGTCAAGGTAAACGACGACTGCGACATTGGCCACCGTGGTCGTACCGGCCTGATTAGGCTGTGGAATGTCGAGACCGCCATGCACCACACTGACGGAGCTCTTGCCGTGAGGAATGAGCTTTTGCACTTGCTCTATATCGACCTGATCAGGCTGCTGCACAGCAACCTCTAGTTCAACAATCATGTCTGCCGGAGTTCCCCCGAAAACAAAGGGGAAGCTGAGTGAGTTGCGGTAGAGAGCATCCTGGACGGCGCGGCAGGCGGCCTTGGTATAGTCCTGACTGACCAGGGATACTCCCATGCCTAGCTCCATTACCATTCTGGTTTTTGCCATGAATCTTCAAGGGAAGTGGGTGGTGATCAACAGCTTGCTTCCAGCTTTGGAAGCAGCGGTGACAAATCATTTCCGAATAGCCAAACGGGTGGTGACCGGAGAACAAAGATCATCGGGGGATTGACTGCAAAAGTAAAATTGATAGAACTCTTTGAAAGTAACTCTCCAACAAAAGCAGTGAGAATCAACATGGCTCAACTCGAATCACAGCGCCACCTCTTCGACATTCCTCCAGAAGTTGCCTACTTCAACTGTGCCTATAACTCTCCACTATTGATCGAAGCTGGCAGGGTCTTGGTCGAAGGTGCCTTGTCAAAGTGCCAACCCTGGCAGCGCAAGCCAAATGATTTTTTTGATGATGCTGAAGAGTTCCGTGTGTTGGCAGCAAGGGCTCTGGGTGGAAATTCGGAGTGCTATGCGGTGATCCCCTCTGCCAGTTATGGAACCTCGACGGTAGCCCGAATCTTTGAGGAGAAGCTTGGTCGAGGCGATGAGATCATTGTGCTGGAGAAGGCCTTTCCTTCCAACTACCTGCCCTGGCAGAAGCTGAGCCAAGTAACTGGCGCCGAACTGGTAGTTGTCGAAGCTCCCAGTGACTTTAACTGGACTCAGGCGGTATTGGATCGGATCACCCCACGCACAAAGCTGGTTGCCATTCCCAACTGTCACTGGACTAACGGAGCTTTCTTGGATTTGGTGGCGATTAGTGAAGCCACTCGCACCATGGGCGCTTGTCTGAGCCTGGAACTCACTCAGTCGTTGGGTGCATTACCCTTGGAGATCGAGCGGGTACGTCCAGATTTTGTGATTGCAGCTGGCTACAAGTGGTTGCTCTTTCCGTATGGATTGAGCCTGTTTTATGCGGATCCACGCTGGCACCAGGAACGACCACTAGAAGAGACTTGGCTCAGTCGGGAGGGTGCAGAAGTCTTTGAGAAACCATTGGATTACGCAGCCGCTTATCAAGCGGGGGCAAGACGCTTTGAAATGGGCCAGAAGAGTATTCCTTCCTTGCTACCGGGAGCCCTTGTGGCTTTACGGCAACTGGGTGACTGGGGCGTGAATAACATCGCGGATTCACTGGCTGTGATCAATGATCGGATTGCTGGTGTGCTGGAAGAGCGAGGCTGGACTCCGGTTCCAAAGCAGCATCGCAGTCCCCACCTGCTGGGAGCCGTTTCAGAAAGAGGAGTACCAGAAGATTTTGTGGGGAGGCTTGCTGCTCAGAACATCTATCTCAGCTGCCGAGGGGGATCGCTACGGATTGCCCCTCACCTGCATGTTAATGAGCGAGATTTGGAGAAGTTACTTGGAGTGTTGAGCAACAGTTGAATGTTCACAGGAGGGCTGACAGTCTTCGACATCGGTACTCTCCTCAAAAAAAGTTCAAAAGTACCTTAAGCCAATGTCCATGAAAAGTAGGCAGAACTATTCTGGATTGAGGCAGTCCTAAAGTTCAAGAGTACAGCTTTTAGAATCAATGTAGAAAAACTGAAAAAGAAAATTAGGACTTACGCAGAAGTGATTGCGAAAGCTGGATTCCTGAGCTGTTTGCAGAGGTAGTCATCCAGTAATCACTGTTTGAAGGCGCAGACCGTTGTTTTGGCCAGCATTGCTGCCTGATGAAGATGGGCCCAAGCTAGCAGTGAGGCCGTGATGTGATTGCGTTGGGCTC
>WTIF01000088.1 GCA_011522845.1 Deltaproteobacteria bacterium | reverse complement strand
TGCCCTTGGGCTACTTGTTCCTGAATCGCATCGTATTGCTGCCATAAGTACGCAGTGTACATATCACAGGAAGTACTTGTTGAACTAGAGATTGTGATATTTTCAGTATACTGCAAAAGTCCAGCACTTTTTCCCCACTTGTAATGCCCTTTACTGAGAGCTGTAAAGTCTCCTTCATGACAGGCGTAAGCTGTTAGAGTTCCCAGTAAAATGGAAATCAACATGAGTACAGAAATCTGTAAAAATCGAATCATGGCAGCCTTGAATTGTTGAGTCGGTTGAAATTTCCCCTTTACGAAATCAAGTATCCATCAAGCAAGAATTACGCTTCAGACAATAATTTAGGATTGCAGACATCTTGTAGAGGACTGGCTTTTTGTAAGACTTCGGTGATTCCTTGCTCAAGGTGATCAGGATCATTCGGCTTTTCAAAGAGCAATTCATAGTTCTGGTTCAATTCAGTTTTGAACACTCCTGAAAACTCAGCTGGACAGCCATTGAACCTAGCGATTACTTCAAGGTATTCTCCATCCCCCTGGGCTACTTGTTCTTGAATGCCATCATACTGATCCCAAAGGAAAGCGGAATATCGATTTCTTGAGGTACTTGAAGATGTTGAGGCTGTACTGCCTTTTGTCATTTGAAAAGGGCCTGACCCGCTACTGCGAGTAAATGTGGGCCGACTGCTCTTCATCGAGTGGCCTCCATCGTGACCGGCATGAGAAAGATGTATTTCTGGCAAACAAAGAATCATCGCAAAGCAGAAAATCTTAAATTCAGATGACATAGTTTCCTAAGTTCAGGTAGCGTTCATTGGTAAATTTTTGCACTCATTTCGCAGAAGTTCATTTTCCAGCAGCACCTGTTCAATGTTTTGCTGTAGATTCTTCTCCCCTTGTTTCTCAGCAAATAGTAGTGCGTAGTTGGCATTCAACGTAAGTCTTGCATCATTATATAAAGGCTTTTGACAGCCATAAAATTGCGCAATCACTTCTATAGAAGTTCCAGACCCCTGAGCCACCTCTTCTTGTATTAGATGATAGTTATTTTGAAGAAATAACGCATAAGGATCGTACCTATCTCCGGCCGAACTGGAGGAAGTAGAAGAGGAAGAATTCTCAGTTGTCAAGAAAATGCTGGAGTTTCCAGACTCCCTATTATTCCACTTTTTATAAGACGGGGCTCCACCATAATGAGTTGCATACAATTTGTGCGAAGCCATAAACATCAAAGTAAGGGAGATGAACCAAAATTTTATTCCTACGATCCTGAACATTTTATAAAAAATTTTTCGGGAATCAGTTTTCATCTTTGTTTACCAATTAAGAGCAAGAACCAATCAGAAGCCTGCGCGTTGAAATCAGCTTTCTTTTAGCTCACGAATCATCATCTGCGTGTAAGCAAGTTGTAGGCTAGGGCAGTCTAACTTGGCTTGTTTCCCGCGACGTAGCATGGAGCCGATAATGTGCTCATGCTCTGTCCGGTATCCTGACTCTAAATCCCTCAACATCGAAGCAGTAAAATCAGAATTTTCTTTTCTCAAAATGCCCAATGACTCAGCTCGAACCTTTTCAGAAATCGCGAATCCCGACCTCTCCGCAATTGAGCAGCACTCTTCAAACATTCTTTGTGTAGCCTGTCCACCAAACTCCGTCGACTCAATCACTCCCACATTCGCCCGCATCAGTGTGTTCATTGCGGCCAAGGTAGCCAAGAAGGTCCATTTGTCCCAAAGCGATTGCTCAATATTTTCACTGTAAACACTATCAAATGCTGCTTGATCAGTGAGTTTTGCCAATTTGGCTGCTAATGCTTCTTGGCCAGCATGCCTAATCCCGAAAGTAAAACGGTGAAGAGCATTGAGTTGGCGAACGATACCTTTATCAGTTAGCTCCGCTGCAATATGCGCCACACCTCCCATCACCCTTTCTCTCCCGAATTCATCATCCATTCGTTTGAGGTGGTCAAAACCATTCAACAAGGGGAGGTAAAAAGGATTGCCTGGGACTTCCCTTACCGTCTCAAGGGCATCTTCAAGATCGTAGGCTTTTGGACTCAACATCACTAGGTCAAAGCGATGTTGCAGCTTATCTTTCGTTACCAATTGAGGCTGTATTCGAATCGTCTGGCTCGGAGTTTCGACAATCAACCCTTGCTGAATCAATAACTCTGCCCTTTTTGGTCTCACTAGAAAGGTGACATCACCACCAACTTCATGAAGCCTGGCTCCAAAATACCCGCCTACTCCTCCTGCTCCTAACATCAAAATTTTCACTTAGCTGTTCTCCACAAAACATCAAGGAATGAAGATATTTTTTCCAACTTCTTAATTCCTGTCTTCCTGAATATTCAGAATTTCAGATTTAACCGTTCCTTAACTTTATTCTCATCAGATTCAAATCAAATTTTAATATTGTAATTAAGAATCTAACTCAACGCTAGTCAGCTTAAATACCTGCAAAAAGGTCGAGTACGGTTTATTCT
>WTIF01000350.1 GCA_011522845.1 Deltaproteobacteria bacterium | reverse complement strand
CTGATGTTCTCTACAGAGGCAGTTTAGACATTGTTACTTCCAATTGGGAAGGCTTTCACCGAATCTTCACTCTCAACAAAAACTCATTTGCTGACATTGCTACACTTGAGTTTAGGGAACCATCTAAAATTAGGACAATAATCGTAGCTGATTTTGATAATGACGGTTATGACGAAATCTTTCTTAACAATATCGGTGAACCCAATAAACTATTTAAGATTTTAGAAGAAGGTAATCTCCAGCGGATTCAAATTACAGAAGGGCTTGAATCGACTGGTTTGGGTACTGGAGCAGCTGTTGCAGATATTGATAACGATGGAGTTCTCGAATTATTGATTGCCCACGGTGAGTCGGCTCCTGAACCCCTCAGCATGTACAAGGCGGATATTGCTGGAAAATCAAGATTTGTAAGAATTCGTCCACTCAATTTCAATAATGCTCCTGCAAGAGGTGCAACAGTTGTTTTGAATACTAACTTACGTCAACACGCCAAGACAATAGACTCGGGCTCGGGTTATCTTTGCCAAATGGAGCCAGTAGCACATTATGGACTCCGTGAAGGTGAGATAGTGGATAATGTTATCGTGCAATGGACTAATGGTGAAAATGACACTTTCAGTCTTGGTCTCATGAATAAAACATATGTTTTTAAACAAAATCTCTAGTTTTTGCCAAAAGCTAATGAATCGAAGATAATTATTATTCAAGAACTTAAAAGCATTTCATAGATTTCCCTTACTCCCAAATGTTGCCTGGAGGTCTTGGCCATCGATCTCCTGTTGTGGTGACGAAGAAACCCAGTTGTTGGATCAAAAAATAAAGTAAAGTACTTGGCACATCTTTGTGGGCTGAGCACCATGCGCTGCGTTTATCAAGACGGACTGCAGAAGCCCAAAGCCCTTGCATGGATTTCGGGCAGGAGTTGCCACGGAATTATTAAGACAGGGAGCGAGTCCGGTGCATGTTCAGAGACTGCTCGGACATGAGGACCTTTCAACAACGATGGGCTACCTTGATCCAGATGCTCTGGAGATTCAAAATCTGGTGAGGAACTTATGAGCCTTGCTGACCGTTGCTGACATTTTTAAAATCCCCGCAAGGCGTGCGCCCACCAGGACTTGAACCTGGAACCTACTGATTAGAAGTCAGTTGCTCTATCCAGTTGAGCTATGGGCGCGTGAGAGGAGGGAGGTTAGCTGTTTTCGAAGCGCTTCAGATCTTGGAGCACCTGGCGTTCTTCTTCTGCAGTGAGGGCATCCAATTCTTCTGGAGGTGGTTGATCCTTGGCTTTCCATTGAGTGGATTTACTCCAGACGAACCAAAATCCCCCAGCTAGCCCGAGAGCGGGTAGGATCCAGATCAACAAGTTGAAGCCTTGCGCTGGAGGAGTCCGTAAAATCCACTCGCCATAGCGGGCGACAAAGTAAGCCTCAATCTCTGCCCGACCCTGCCCTGCCATCAACATTTCCCGAACCTTATTGCGAATCTGTACCGAAAAGCCGGCCTCAGAATCATTGACCGAGAGTCCTTGACAAGTTGGGCAACGCAGGTTGTCCGCGATCTCGTGAACCAGATCCTCATCAACAGCTTGAGCGTGCAGTGACAGACAACCGGCTACCAGCAGCGGGAGCAACAATGTTGAGAAGCGTTTCATGCTGCGTGAATCTCTCGGTGGGGCAAGTGCTGACGCAGGTATTCACGAATCATCGCCCGATTCGTCAGGTGTTTGCTTCCGGCTCCGGAGAGCCATCCTGCGAACTCAGAGCCCCGGTGGTAGCGAGCTAGAAAGCTCAGGTCCCGGTAGCGGGTCATCATCTCCTTGAATAAATCACGGGGCACATTGGCTGTCAAGAGTTCGTAGTAGACACCATTGTGCATCCACTCGAAGTTGGCCAGGGGCAACGCGTTCCAGTACTCTTGATGGAAGGCTTCCACCCGCGCATAGGTCACGTCACCTCGTGGGGCACCCGCCCTGAGACAGAGGACAGATAAATCGGTGTAAGTTTCAGTCTTCATGCCGGGGGTTCTTCAACAAGAACGGGGTTACGAACCTGACGCACAATATCCGCCAGGTGCTGCTGCAGCTCTTGTAGGCCGCTGCCATTCAGGGAGGAGATCCTGAAGACGGTTTCTCCTTCTGCTTCCAGTGATTCAAAAACTTCTTCAGTTTCCTTCAGATCGTGGACACTGTCCAGCTTGGTCAACGCAATCGCTCGAGGTTTTTCTAACAGGGTCGGTTCGAAAGACTCCAACTCGTGCAGAAGAGTCGCATACTCTTCCAGCGGTGGCGCCTCGGAAAAGCCGGAGACATCCAGCATCAACAGCAGAATCGCGGTGCGTTCAATGTGACGCAGAAAGCGGTCGCCCAGCCCACGTCCCTCATGCGCACCCTCGATCAGACCCGGAATGTCGGCAATCACGAAGGCTTCATACTCATTGTGCTTGACCACCCCAAGTTGAGGAACCAGCGTGGTGAAAGGGTAATCTGCCACCTTGGGTCGT
>WTIF01000263.1 GCA_011522845.1 Deltaproteobacteria bacterium | reverse complement strand
GAAGTGTGTATGAAAAGATATGGATTTTATTTCGAGGATATCATTTTCTTATTTTATGTAAATTCATTGAATTATAAAACATAATAATTTGTTAAATTTATAAATGACGATCTGTTTTCTTCTAAATGGCATATGGGGCAAAGCAATTGTATGCTTTACCCCAAATTAGATGTGTAGTTAGTCTTTGAGGTAGGCGCTTGGTGGGGGTATCGTCAGGGGTCCGTATTGTGGAGTTGGCTCAGGTTTCGGTTCTGGCTCCACAATTGGTTCTGGCACTTTAGCCACTGGTGGTGGTTCAGGTGCGGTCATTTTGGAAATGTCTGCATCAGGGTTTTTGAAGAAATATCCCTTGCCCCATCGTGTGTAGATGAGGCGGATATCGTAGCCCTGGTCCATCTTCTTCCGCAATCTTGCCACCAAATTATCAACGATCCTTGTGGTTGGATCGTATGGATGATTCCAAATCTCTCTGAGCAACTCTTCCTTCGTGAGGATGCGATTGGGATTTAAAACCATGTAATGCAACAGCTCATATTCTTTGCTACGCAACTCCACATAATCTCCAGCTCTTCGGACTTGCTGCCGAACTGGATCAATGATCAGATCGGAAACTTGAAGCAGACCATAAGCCTCCACTTCCTCTTGAGTTGGCAGAGGCCGATGCATTAGCACATTCTTTAGTCTTGTCAGCAGTTCTTCGACAGCAAATGGTTTTGTCAGGTAGTCATTCCCTCCTGATCGTAGTCCTTCTAATTTTTCTTCCGTATCACTTCTTGCGCTTAAGATGATTATTGGTAGCCGAGCATTTTTGGATCGGACACTCTCAATCACTTTTAATCCATCTACGTCGGGAAGCGTTAGATCACAAATTGCCCCATCAAAATGTTCCGTGAGGAGTCTTGTTAATGCATCCATTCCCTCTTCAACGTGGATAACGCTGTAACCTTTTTGCTCAAGTACAGCTTTGGTTGGAGAGGCTACCCCAATATCATCTTCGAGATAAAGAATTCTTGCAGTGGGCATGTCTTTCATACTCCTGAGAAGGTTTGTGAGCAATTTCATATAAAATTTACAAAAACTTTACAATAAAGCCTTTGTGTAAATTCTCAACACACTTCTCGCATATATCATATGATAAGACCTGTTTTTAATTTAAGTTTATTCGTTTAAGCACTAATCAATAATAAAGCCGTTTTTTATGAATGGTCTCATATTCAATTTTTAGATTCGAATTGATAACTCTGCTAATTTTAGGATCATATTTGCAGAAGCATGGGGAATCTTATTTGCAATTCAAAGCATTCCTTTCGTCATATCCCAGGCCTTTCCAGGAGGAAAGTAAACGCCAGAATTGAGTTTTTTTAATGTCCTTCAAGAGTTCTAGCAATCCCAACCGCTTGGCCGACTCACCAATAGCTGTTGTGGGGCTTTCCGCACTTTTTCCCGGAGCAAAAGATCTCCAGAGTTATTGGAACAACATACTCTCAGGTAATGATTTCCTTGAGGAAGTTCCATCGAATCGTTGGAATCTTGATGATTACTACGATCCGGATCCCAGCATACCAGACAAAATCTACTGCAAGAAGGGCGGGTTTGTTCCAGAACTTGATTTCAACCCCTTGGATTTTGGTCTTCCTCCAAACATTCTTGAAGTCACCGATTCCTCACAGTTACTAGCTCTAATCTTAGCAAAAACTGCTCTACTGGATGCGGGAATAGGTGAAGAAGAGTCACCAACATTATCACAAACTGGGATCATTCTTGGAGTTTGTGGCGGGCAAAAGTTGATGGGATCTTTGACTTCTCGACTTCAAGAACCAATCTGGAGATCAGTTCTTTCGAGTGCTGGTCTGGATCAAGAAACATCCGAAGAGCTAGTTAAACGATTTAAGTCTGCCTACGTCAGGTGGGAAGAAAACTCATTTCCAGGACTCCTTGGGAATGTAATTGCGGGTCGAGTCGCCAACAGACTGAATCTTGGGGGGACTAACTGTGTAGTCGATGCAGCTTGTGGAAGTTCTCTGGCTGCGATGAAGATGGCTATTTCCGAACTTCGGGAGGGACGCTGTGATGTAATGCTGACTGGTGGAGTCGACACTGACAACTCCCCCTTCATGTATATGTGTTTCAGCAAAACACCCGCCTTCACGAAACGTGATCAAGTCCAGCCCTTTGACAAGGATTCGGAGGGGATCATGATCGGAGAAGGCTTAGGCCTCGCGGTCTTGAAACGCTTAGAAGACGCAGAGCGAGATGGAGATCGTATCTACGCAAAAATTATTGGCGTTGGTTCCTCTAGTGATGGCCGATTCAAAAGCATCTATGCTCCAAGGGAAGAGGGTCAAGTTCTAGCCATACAAAGGGCCCAGTCTGATGCCAATCTCACAAACAATTCAGGTATTGGACTTATAGAAGCACATGGCACTGGTACAAAGGCAGGAGATATAACTGAATTCTCTGGATTGCGAACCGCATATGCTTCTGAGCATAGAAATCAGATTGC
>WTIF01000206.1 GCA_011522845.1 Deltaproteobacteria bacterium | reverse complement strand
CCACCCGCATCTGTGCTCGTAATTGAGCATCCAGGTTGGAGAGGGGTTCATCAAACAAAAAAACTTTGGGATCACGTACAATCGCTCTTCCCATCGCGACACGCTGACGCTGGCCCCCAGAAAGTGCTTTCGGTTTACGCTCTAGTAGACCTTCTAGTTCAAGAGTTTTCGCAGCCTCCTTTACTAACTGATCAATCTTTTCTTTCGGCACCTTACGATTTTTTAGGCCGTAAGCCATGTTGTTGTAAACAGACATATGGGGATAAAGAGCGTAGTTCTGAAAAACCATTGCAATATCTCTTTCAGAAGGCTCCTTCTCGTTGACAACCTGATTGGCAATAAAAATCTCCCCATCATCAATTTTTTCTAGTCCTGCGATCATGCGAAGAAGAGTGGATTTTCCACAACCGGATGGCCCAACCAACACCACAAACTCTCCGTCCGCTATATCCAGTGAAACACCCTTGATAGCAGTAACATTGCCCGGATAAACTTTTTTTACATTTTTCAGTGAAACGTTAGCCATTCATTTCTCAGATTCAATTAGACCTTTTACAAAAAGCTTCTGCATCGTTAAGACAACCAGAATTGGAGGAAGCATCGCAAGTAGAGATGTCATCATAATTATATGCCACTCTGGAGTTTGCTCTGCGGCCTCAATCATTTGCTTGATACTCATGACAATTGTGTACTTGCTTCTGTCTGTTGTTATCAGCAGAGGCCATAAGTATTGATTCCACCCATAAATAAATAGAACAACAAACAATGCAGCAATATTTGTTCTGGAGAGTGGAATCAAGAAATCAAAGAAAAATTTCATTGGGCCCGCACCATCCAGTCGAGCAGATTCTAACAACTCATCTGGAATAGTCATGAACATTTGCCGGAACATAAAGGTTGCTGTAGCAGAAGCAATCAGCGGAATACTTAGACCCACATATGAATTGAGCATTCCAAGATCAGCGACTACCTCAAAAGTCGGCAGTATTCTGACTTCTACTGGCAACATCAAAGTGATGAAAATCATCCAGAAGAAAAACATTTTAAAAGGAAATCTAAAGTAGACAATGGCAAAAGCAGAGAGCAAAGATATTGCAATTTTACCGATTGAAATGCTTATAGCCATCGCGAGACTATTCAAAAGCATCAACCAAACTGGTGCTGTACTTGTTCCTTCTAAACCAGAGCCAAAAAGAGTTTCTTTTAAATTTTGAAAAAATTGACCGCCAGGAAGGAGTGGTATTGGAACTTGCAACATTCTTATCCCATCATGAGAAGCTCCAACGAACATCACCCAGATTGGGAAGGCAATAATTACAATCCCTAGGATCAGTACCAAATAAGTTATAAAATCTAAAATAGGTCGATTTTCTATCATTTATACTCAACCTTTTTTTCAACAAAACGAAACTGGATTCCAGTAAGAAATATTACAATTATCATTAAAATTACTGATTGAGCAGCAGATCCACCAAGGTCAAGCCCAACAAAACCGTCGTTGTAGACTTTGTAAACTAGTATCTCGGTGGCATTCGCTGGGCCTCCTTGCGTCATCACATGGATGATTCCGAAAGTATCAAAAAATGCGTATACAGTATTGATAACCAGCAAGAAGAACGTAATTGGTGAAATAAGCGGAAAAATAATCGTCCAAAATCTTCTTATTGGTCCAGACCCATCAATTGCCGCAGCCTCGATCATCGATCTAGGAATGGCATGAATACCCGCTAAGAAAAACAAGAAATTGTAGGCAATCTGTTTCCAAGCAGCCACCATAATGACTAACGCCATCGCCTGATTACCATTTAATTTATAATTCCAATCTATCCCAAACAGCTTCAGAAAATACGTCACAATCCCAAGGCTTGGGTCAAACATAAAGACCCAAAGAGCGCCTGCCAAAACAGGAGCAACGGCATATGGCCAGATTAAAAGTGTTCTGTATGCTAAGACTCCTCTTGTTGCCCTTTCTGCAAATCCAGCTAGCACAAGTGCGAAAGACATAGAGATGAAGGCAACCATCAAGGAAAAAAATGCTGTTCGACCGAAAGAATCTCTGTAGTACTCGTCTTCAGCAAGATAAATAAAATTTTCAAACCAGACAAACTCAGAGCCTAAACCAAAAGCATCTTCGATTAAAAATGATTGATAGAGTGCTTGCCCAGCAGGCCAGATGAAGAAGACGAAAGTAATTATTATCTGGGGGGCAATGAGAAGGTATGCCAGTGCTGAAGAATTAAATTGATTTCGTTTCAATTTGAAATGCCATGAAGTTGGCGGCTAAATTTTTCGTTTTAGCCGCCAAAATAAGAATTAGCGGTTTGCTCTCTCAAATTTTCTGAGTAATTGGTTTCCTCGACTCACTGAGGCATCCATAGCATCCGAAGCGGATTTTGAACCATTCCAGATTGCTTCCATTTCATCATTAATGACGTCACGAATCTGAACAAAGTTCCCGAATCGCAAGCCTCTTGAATTTGGAGTTGGCTGGTTCAAATTGAGCTGTTGGAT
>WTIF01000259.1 GCA_011522845.1 Deltaproteobacteria bacterium | reverse complement strand
TTCGTCAACAGTGGCATGTTTGGCGAGAGGACAGTGAGCAAGATTCTGCTGGAGTTGTTTTACATCAATTGGATTTGGCCATACCAGAACACTGAGCAGTTCTTCTTAGGAGGAAGAACTACTGAATGACTTTTCAAATGGGGCAAGTTAGGTCTCTCGGTTTACAGAGCGGTTTGGTGGCCATCAAATGAACTGTACCAATTGCTCGCTCTTTAAAACCGCCTTCACAATAGCACAGGTAGTATTCCCACATCCTTACAAATTCGTCAGAAAATCCTTGTGCATGAACTTGGTCTAAGTTTGCAAAGAAAGCTTCTCTCCATCTTTTTAGGGTCGTCACATAGTGCTGTGTGATGTCTTCCAGGTGATAAATGCAAAGGTCTGTGCTTTCGCGAAGATGTTCAGCCATCACGCTTATGGAAGGCAAGCAACCTCCTGGGAAGATATACCGCTGTATGAAATCAACTGTTTTACTGGCTTGTCGGTACCTCCGGTCATCAATTGTGATCGCCTGAAGCAACAACATTCCGTCCTTTTTGAGTAAAGAACTACATTTTTGAAAGTAGCCCTGAAGAAATTGATGGCCTACCGCCTCAATCATCTCAATTGAAACAAGCTTGTCGTACTGACCATTCAGGTTGCGATAATCTTCCTTTAAAACCTCAACCCTGTCCTGTAATCCAGACTCCTTCACTCTCGTTGTTGCTAGTTGAAATTGCTCTTGGGAGATAGTCGTGGTTGTGACTTTACATCCATAATTTTGGGCAGCGTGGATGGCAAATCCTCCCCATCCAGTACCAATTTCAAGAAGGTGATCTTGAGGTTGGAGTTCTAATTTTTTGCAGATCCGATCCATCTTGTTTTTGGATGCTTTTTCCAGTGATTCCTCGGTATCTTGAAAAATTGCGGATGAATACATCAGGGTCTGGTCCAAAAACAATCTAAAGAACTCATTTCCCAGGTCATAATGTGCAGAGATGTTCTTCTTGCTGCCCTGTTTTGTGTTTTTGTTCAGAAATTTGTGCAAGATCTCGTGAATTGCCACTCCAAAACGTGCAAATCCTTGCTCCATATTGTCTAAAACTTCACGATTCACCACAAAAATTCGTACAAGGTAAGTCAGGTTTGAGCAGGTCCACTCTCCCCGCATGTAAGCTTCTGCAACTCCAATGCTTCCACTATGAATAATGCTGGCGTAGGTCTGCAAATCATGAATGTGGACTGTGACCTCCAGTGGGCAGAGATCTGTCTTTTGGCCAAGGATGTATGTGCCAATTTCATCGTGAACTGTGATCTTTCCATGGGTCAAACTATCAGTCCGCCGAATGAACAGATTTCGATTCCATCTGTTCCAACGTTTCAGCAGATCACTTTCTGGCTGCTTATCTGAGAGAAGAGTTTCTGATCTAGGAAAAGACAGGTCTTGGGTTGATCGCATTAGAAACCTAGGGTGTACCTGAATTAATGTGGCGGCCTGGAGTAGCCATCTCAATTGTTCTTGGCGGTGGCTGATAAGGTATTTTCTTGAGCCACAGCCTGAACGCTTGCCAGTAAATTCCACCGAGAACTTGGGCCGTCATGAAAGGGTGACGCCAAATCATTTCTCTCATTGTTGCTGGATTCAATTCCTTACGCTTTAGAATGAGCGTAGCATCGAAGTGTTTCTCCCCTTTACGATGATTTTCCATATGAACAATCAAACGTTTTGAAGGTCTGGTAAATCGGCAGTCATATTTGTAGTCCATCTCCAGAAAGGGAGAAACATGGAAATTTTTTTGGAACTCAAAGGACTGAGTGAGTTGAGTCTGATCTCGACCATCCAAAAGATAACTGTGCCTTTGATTCCAAGGGGTATTAGTCACTTCAGCTAATATTGCTGCAGGGTGCTGGTGAGTCTCATCGAAACAATAATAGAAACTGACAGGGTTAAAACCTAAACCCCATGAACGCAGGTGTGTCAGTATTCTTACAGATCCATTGGGTCGAAAGCCCAGTCCCAACTCTACAGCCTCCTTTATACTATCCGACAGCGGCTGAGCCGGATCACCAAAGTAATCTTCTCGTTTGAACCAAACTGGCCGCCAATTTTTTTTTGACCACATGCCCGATAGGGAAAATACCTGATCCAGTTCTCCAAGATCAAGGTAGCTGAGATAAATTGGATAGCTAAAGCTATGCGGTGTAGGGCTGAAGCGCCGGTGGCGCAAGCGCCCAGTGTAGAGACAACTTTCCATTTCAGGCAGCTTTTGGAATCTCAAGGATTTGAAGCATGTTCATCGCGCTCACTACTCCATCTTCGTGAAAACCATTTCTCCAGTAGGCACCACAAAAATGGGTTCGGTTGAGACCACTGATTTCACTATGACGCTGCTGCGCTCTTACGCTAGCTTCATTGTAGACAGGGTGCTCATAATCAATTTTGCTCAGAATCTTTTCAGGTTTAATCCGCTCTGTTCTGTTTAGAGTAACCAATAGGTGGGGTGGAGTCGGTATATGTTGGAGGATATTCATG
>WTIF01000403.1 GCA_011522845.1 Deltaproteobacteria bacterium | reverse complement strand
GTTACACTGTGGAAGCCCAAGCCAATGAACAGTCGTTTGTCATAGCTGGCTCTGGAGAAGCCCCTGAGGGCAAAGGAAACTATGCGGATGTTGCTATCAGTTATGGGGACACCAGCGAGAGTGGAATCCGCTCAAAAGCAGAATTTGTTCTTGGAGAGATGGAGCGTAGAATGTCTTTTTTTCATAGCGATTGGGCCTCCACAACCGCTGTTCAGTTATACACCGTTTATGATGCACATAATGTCCTTGTCAAAGAAATGAGTGAGCGGAAAGTCCTTGAGCACGGCATCACTTGGCACAACTGCCGACCCCCTGTGATTGGCTTGGATTTTGAGATGGATTGCCGTCGGGTTTTTGAAGAAAACGTTCTTCTATAAAATGCGAAAGGAGTTCTCATTGAAAAGCAGTTGTTCACTCAACAAATAGACTTTTCGGAAGCACTTTTACTACCTCTCTAGATCCTTTAAAAATAGCAAATAGTTGCTGAAATGGAGTGGGTGACCTTTACTTGGTTGAGTTGAACATACGAGTTGAATGAATTTATTGAAAAAGGAGGGTTTGAATAGGTTGTTCAAGCCGAGTTTCCCTTTTGAACCAAAGAAATTTCCATTCTTTTATGGCTGGTGGATTCTAGTAGTTGCAACCTTTGGAATGCTTGCGAGTATACCCGGCCAAACAATCGGAGTCGGAGTTTTCACGGAGCATTTGCTCAGTGTGTCGAATTTGAGCCGCCTCGATCTGAGCATTGCTTACATGCTTGGAACTGTTGGGAGTAGCTTACTGATTCCATACGGGGGGAAGTTATTGGATCTTTGGGGATCAAGGATCATGATCATCTTTGCAGGATTGGGGTTAGCATTTGCTCTCTTTCTGCTAAAAAATACTGAGGGGCTTTTAGCCTTTCTGAACCAGCTATCTTGGCTTTCTCCGTTCTTTGTCAGTTTTGTCATCCTTTCGTTGATCTTCTTGCTCTTACGTCAGTTTGGACAGGGATTGATGACCATGGTTAGTCGCTTTGCCTTGTCAAAGTGGTTTGACCGCAGACGTGGGTTAGTGACGGGAATCAACGGCGTTTTTGTGTCCTTCGGCTTTTCTTCAGCACCCCTTCTTTTGAACACGCTAATTCTAGAGCAAGGTTACCTTGGCAGTATGGTGATCTTAGCAATCATCTGTGGCTTAGGGACTGCTCTCTTAGGCTGGCTGTTTTTCAGAGATCAGCCTGAGGACTGTGGAATGGAAATGGATGGCTCCTCCCCTCAAAAGTTGGGGGCTATGCATGCGAATCCTGGTTCCCCCCAAAACACTACTGCGAAAGACCTCCCACTTGAAGAAGTTCGTAGGAGTTTTACCTTTTGGATCTTTACTATGGGAATGGCGTCCTCCTCACTCATCATCACAGGATTCACCTTTCACATTGCTTCTATTGGAGAAGTGGCAGGGCTGGATCGATCTGCTATCTATTCGATCTTCCTGCCGATTTCAATCATCAGCGTGATTACGAATTTTACTTCCGGTTGGTTGAGTGATCGTATTCCTTTGAAGTATCTGCTGATGGTACTTGTGTTCTCGCTTGGCCTTGGGAGTTTCGGAATGTTGTATTTACACGAAACAATTGGAAGGGTTTTGGTAATAATTGGCTATGGCATTCAGGGAGGGGTATGGGGGTGCCTTTCTGTGGTCACCTGGCCAAGATTTTATGGTCGGAAACACCTAGGTGCGATTTCGGGTCTTTTCATGGGCGTTGTCATTTTTGCCAGTGCCATTGGTCCAGCTTTTTATGGAATTTCTCAACAAATAACTGGAAGTTACAATACTTCAGCATGGGTTGCTGTGTTCATGAACCTGCTCATTTTTGTCGGGGCATTCAAAGCAAAGCGTATGTTGACAATATCTAGGTAAGCAATTACGTAGGCTTTATTTTTGGGAACTGAGAACAGATTCAGAAGCAATATGAAAGGAAGTTGCGAATGAAAATCGAAGGCAAGTGCCATTGTGGCAAGATTTCAATCACTGCGGAGGTAGATCCAAATACAGCTACTGCCTGTCATTGCACAGATTGTCAGATGTTTGGCGGGGGTCCTTTTCGAACTGTTGTGGTAGCCAAGGCGGAAAGTACCCAAATTGATGGGGATCCCAAGGAATACACGAAGATTGCCGAAAGTGGAAATCCGAGGATTCAGGCATTCTGTGGAGAATGTGGAACCAGCCTCTATGCAACAGACCTGAACAAGACCGTGTTCAATTTGCGAACCGGATTTCTAAAGCAGCGTGAAGAGTTGATTCCCAAAAAACACATTTTTGGAGATTCATCAGCAAAGTGGCTAAAGGACCTTGACCAACACCAATGGTTTCCCAAGACTCCTCAGAAATGAGCCATCCAAAGAGATTCGATTCAGTTCAGTATTCTTGTATTTTGGGTTGCTTAGCGATTGGTTTCTGAAATTTGCAATGCTTTGGCTACCTTTTCCTGCATCGAAGGAAGCCATTGGCTACCCTCTTCGCTCGTGATGGCC
>WTIF01000032.1 GCA_011522845.1 Deltaproteobacteria bacterium | reverse complement strand
CAGTAAGATGCTGATCGAAAGCACCAATCCTATTAGGCATTTGAAGATTATTCTCCATACTTTCCCTCTCGGTTTAACTGCTCTCTTCCGTCCTGAATGTTTCATTAGTTCATTGACTTCATTTAAAAAATTTAATATTTTGTTGAGTTTCGTGCATTTTTCACGAATGACGGAAGGACCCGAGGATAATTCGGGATGGCATCCCGCATTCGCCTTAAGCACGATCTCAATCCTGAACTTGAATTTTCCTAAAGTCCGTAAGATGCCATCTGAAAGAAAGTGAAATCAATGACTGTCAAGACCAAGACTCTCCGCAAACATTGCCGTGCACTCGGTGTCAATCTAATCGGCACACCTAGCGCCGCACTCACTCTTCAACGCCGACCGAATCGACCTGGCCAGCACGGCGCAGGCCGACGAGCCAAGCTGTCGCCATTTGCCATGCAGTTGATGGAAACCCAAAAGTTGAAGCATTACTACGGTGTAACTGCGAAACAACTGAAACGTTATTACGATCGTGCCTCCAAATCAAAGGAGCAAACTAACGTTTTCATGGTACAGTTGTTAGAGCGTAGATTGGACAACATGGTCTACCGAATGGGCTTTTCGCCAACCCTGAGAGCTGCGCGTCAGATGGTCGTCCATCGACATATTTTGGTCAATGGCAAAAATGTCAATAAGCCTTCCTTCGAGGTTCGCGTTGGAGACGAAATCACAATGCGTGACCGCAGCAAGGGCATTGAAAAATACAAAGAGTGGTTTGAACTCTCAGAACAACAGCTGGGCTATATCGAACGAGATGGGTCCAAGATGACCGGAAAGCTACTTGTGATTCCAGCTCGTGAAGAAATTCCAATCCAGGTGGAAGACCACCTAGTTGTCGAATACATGGCTCTGTAAGCCTTACATCCCAGCCGTCCCCACTGCCCAGTGGGGATCTCCTTTCCAGATTCTGATTCCAAGAGTCTCCCATGAAGACATCCCAGCAGATCCGTCAGGAATTCATAAGCTTCTTTGAAGAACGTCAGCATCGATTTGTGCGCAGCTCCCCAGTTGTTCCGAATGATGACCCAACATTGCTTTTCGCCAATGCGGGTATGAACCAATTCAAGGACGTCTTTCTGGGCTCTGGAACACGCGATTACAATCGAGCAGCTAATTCTCAAAAATGCATCCGGGCCAGCGGAAAACACAATGACTTGGAGGATGTGGGCCGGGACAACTACCACCACACATTCTTCGAGATGTTGGGTAATTGGTCCTTTGGAGACTACTTTAAGGAAGAAGGAATACGCTGGGCTTGGGAACTGTTGACAGAGGTTTGGGGCTTGGACAAAACTAGGCTTCACGCCACGGTTTTTGGCGGCGATGAACAGGATGGCTTACCTCCTGATGAAGAAGCAGCGGAACTCTGGAGAAGATGCACTGATATCAATCCGGATCATATCCATTTCTTTGGCAAGAAGGAGAACTTCTGGGAAATGGGGGATACGGGCCCATGTGGTCCCTGCAGTGAGATTCACATCGATATGACGGATGATCGCAGTGGGGCGCCGTTAGTCAATGCCGATGATGCTCGGGTGATTGAAATTTGGAACCTTGTTTTTATTCAATTCAACAGGGGTAATGATGGCAAGCTGTCTCCTCTGCCAGCAAAAGGTGTAGACACGGGAATGGGGTTGGAGAGAGTTTGTCGCGTACTCCAAGGTGTTGATTCCAATTATAGCACAGATCTTTTCACTCCTCTTCTCCAGGCCATTTCTGAAATTACAGGAACGCAAGATGCTGAAGGAGAGATTGGTGTCGCCTACCGAGTAATTGCAGACCATCTGAGATCCCTGAGCTTCGCAATCGCTGATGGTGCCATCCCCTCCAATGAAGGTCGTGGGTATGTGCTGCGCCGGATGCTGCGCCGAGCAACTCGCTTCGGTAGAGTGCTTGGTATGGAAACCCCGTTCATTCACAAACTGGTGCCTACGCTTGCTGAGATAATGGGGGACGCATTCCCGGAGATTCGCCAGCAGCAAGCTCATATTTCCAGAGTGATCGAATCAGAAGAGGCGAGTTTTGGTAATACTCTCGATCGAGGTTTAGAGATCTTTGAACAGATGGTGGCTCAGCCGGCAACAATTTCTCAGAAAAAGCTCAGCGGCGAGGATGCGTTCAAGCTTTATGACACCTACGGCTTCCCAGTTGATTTGACTCGTTTGATTTGTGAAGAACGTCAACTTGAGTTAGACGAAGCAGGTTTCGAAGTGTGTATGGAAGCCCAACGGACCAAAGCTCGTGAATTTGCTCGTTTTCAGACTGCTCAAATTGAGTGGCAAGAATTGGAAGTTGGACCGCATTCTCGATTCATAGGGTACAATTCCTACAACGCGGAAACGTGGATTCGGCGCTATGCAAAAAACGAATCGGGGCAATGGTTGTTTGCTCTGGACACAACACCCTTCTATGCCGAATCTGGAGGACAGGTCGCGGACCAGGGCACGATACAGCAAGGTCAACGAACTTGGAG
>WTIF01000078.1:1723-2521 GCA_011522845.1 Deltaproteobacteria bacterium | reverse complement strand
GCCTCAGCTACTTCAAGAGATTTACAAGGTTCGACAAAAGTTTGGGTGGTCAACATGTCTTCGGGTAGTCCGATCACTACTGGTCCTGGCCGACCAGACAAGGCAAGGCGCCATGCACGACTTACGACCTCCGGAATGCGCTCAGCGTTGTCAATCTCGGTAGCCCATTTGGCCAAAGGCCCAAAGAAAGCCCGATAATCCACTTCCTGAAAAGCCTCTCGGTCTTTCTGATCAACGCCAACCTGCCCTACGAATAGAATCATTGGAGAGCTGTCTTGACGAGCAGAATGAACACCGATTGAGCCATTGGTCGCTCCAGGGCCCCGAGTCACAAAACAGATTCCTGGCAAGCCAGTCAGCTTACCCCAAGCACATGCCGCGAAACTGGCTGCCCCTTCCTGTCGGCAAAGAGTGAATTGAATGTCAGCATCATGAAGAGCATCCAAGACCGCCAGATAGGACTCTCCAGGGACACCGAAACTATTTTTTACACCAAGATTCTGCAGACACTGGACTAGGAGTTGAGCACCAGTGAGCCTTTGACTTTTCTCCATCATTCCCCCTAGAAATACTGATTTTATTAGTCTATTTGTCTTTTCAATTTTTGCTGAAACCAATTTTTGCACTCAGCAAAATCCTTCGCTTACAAGAGCTACCTTTGAGCTGATCTAAATCTTTCAAAAATTCCTCAATCACTCTCTTGACGAATGAAAGGCGAAGAGTAATATCCATCCGGCGTTTCATCAAGTTTCGTCTCTCGATTACCTCATCTTATTGGAAAGTTACGTTGTATGCAGT
>WTIF01000078.1:0-1713 GCA_011522845.1 Deltaproteobacteria bacterium | reverse complement strand
GAGCAAAGGAGTTCGGAAAATTGGATGATGGCACTGTCATGCCTTTTCATCAAATGCCGGTTCTTGTAGTGGACGGAACATCGATCGCCCAAACAGGTGGTATCGCAAGATTTTGTGGAAAAATATCAGGGCTCTACCCAACGGATAATCACCTCAAGGCTGCACAAATCGATCAGTTTATCGATCTTGCTACTGATCTGAACACTATGGTTTCCAGTACTAATCAAACCAAGGATGAAGAACAGAAGTTAGCTGCGCGGTTAGAATTGGCGAATGGTCCCCTAAAAAGGAAATTAGGAATGTTAGAGCGTTTGATTCCAGAGGGATCAGATTGGATTGTGCCCCCTTCGATTAGCATTGCCGATATAGCAATTTGGCGAGTTCTGGGATGGTTTACCTCTGGCTTATTGGATGGAATGCCAAAAGATCTACTCACAGACTTTCCAAAAATTAAAAGAGTGTGTTTAGCTGTCGATCAACACCCGAAAGTACAGGAGTGGATTGGTCGAACCTACCCCGAAAATTATGTCAGGGGCACTTACTGACTTGAAAGAAGCAATGATTGTTTCTTCTGGGCCATTGAATAATGATCCGTACTGGCCGGATGTTCAACCAAACACGATGATTGCGCTAGATCGCAGGAAGGCAACCATGCAGATTCTCATCAATATAGATGCCAGCCTAGAATGTTAGAATAGTTCAAAGGAGCCAGCCATGAGTTCAAAAACGATTCGAGTAGCACTGGTCGGGGTGGGTGGTGTCTGTGCACAAGTCCACTATCCTGGTTTTTCACGCATCCCCGGAGTTGAAATTGTAGGGATCTGTGACCCAGATCCTTCACTGCGAGAGAAACGGAGCAGGGAGTGGGGAGTACAAGCTTGCTTTGAAGATATTGATGACTTGCTCAGGGAAATAAAACCAGATGCAGTGGTGATCGCAACTCCTAACTGCACTCACAAATTGCTGATTTTGAAAGCATTCGCTGCCAGTTCCCATGTGCTTTGTGAGAAACCACTGGGAATGAATCTTCAAGAGACCAAAGAGATTCTGGAGGCTGCACAGAAAACAAATCTTCGGCATATGACAGCTTTCACCTATCGCTTTGTTCCTGCAATGAACTACTTACGTTATTTGGTTCACTCCGGAACATTGGGCGAGATTCGTCACGCGAGGTTCCAACGACTACAGGACTGGGGCGAACGAGCGATAGGCTGGCGCCAGTATTTTGATCAGGCTGGTTCCGGTGAACTCGGAGATATGGGCATTCACCGAATTGATTTTGCGGAAGATCTGCTAGGCCCCATCACTTCTTTGTGCGCGCACACAAAACAATGGGCAGCTCGTGATCTCACGAAAAGTGGAGAACCTTGCCCACCCCAAGATGTTGAGGATTGGGTTGCCTGGATCGCCCAATTTGAAAATGGAACAACGGGTGTTTTTGAAATGGGAAAGCTCACCAAAGGCTTTGGTCCAAGAGGTGATCACGATCAGGCTGAGTTGAACGGTACCAAAGCTTCTGCAGTTTATCAGCTACATAACCCCCACCAAATCCTTTTTAGTCATCGTGGAGAATCCTACCAAATTCGACCTGTTCCAACAGAATTTTTAAAGCGTTCTGATTCCCCAAGGGACCCTGATGAGGGAGACCTTCTGATTCGATTTAGATATGATCAAGCTTGGGAATTTATTAGTGCCATACGTGAGGGTAGGGAG
>WTIF01000430.1 GCA_011522845.1 Deltaproteobacteria bacterium | reverse complement strand
CCCACCGATTTTCGGTCTCCCTTTAATTCTTGCACTTCTCCATTTCCAGAAATAACCAGCATGCTATTTCGGGCACTGGCGAAAGAAAGTTCTTTCTGCTCACGATGGTAGATGCAGATACTGCCATCAAAACCTTCATCTGAAGTCGATTCAGCTTTGTCATGCTGATTCAAAATGTTTTTGATCAATTGATGGACAGTGGTTAGGTATTGTCCTGCTGTCTTAACCGCGGGATCGTTCATCGCTCGGTCAAAAGCAGCACTCGTGATCGTGGACAGCAGCGCTCCTGGAACTCCATGACCGGTGCAATCCAGCACCGCAATCACCACGTCATCTCCTAGGTCTTCCAAAATGTAGATGTCTCCGCCCACAATGTTCAGGGGTTTCCAGAGAATGCTGACATCCAGATCAGCAGGGATTTTCTTGGGAAGCAGAGCGTTTTGAATACGAGAAGCAGAGCGGATGGACTTGTGAATCTCTTCACGTGCTTCTTCCACAAGCTGCCGTTGACGAGCTACCTCTTTTGTCAGGTTATTGCTGAGCTTGGCTTTGAGGTTCAGACGCGCGATCTGTTTGCTTAGCTGCTGCACTTCGGCTAGAGCTAGAATTTTCTCTGTAACCATACGGGAAAGCCCAGTCAGTAGTTCGAGCTGCTCTGCGCTAGGTGGATCTTGAGGATGGGAACTCATCCCGAAAAGAGTTCCCATTGCTAAACCTTCTGGATTGATCAAGGGGACACCCACATAAAAACAGCGCTCCGTTTCGAATGGATTCTCGGGTTCCCGATTCCGGGCATCTTGCTCCCAGTTTTCAATCACTAGAGCTCCTTCTGACTGCATCGTCAGGTTACAGGGTGAACCTGCTCTTGGAACTTCCGTCTTATCAAGCCCTGACTCAGCCAAGAAATGCTGCGTATTTTCATCCAACACAGAGATTCCCGCTGCTTCAACCCCAAGTAGATTCTTGATTAGCGCCGGAACTGTTTGAATCTCACTTTTACGTAGCTTATCCAGATTCCCCAGGTTCGAGATTGACTCGAGGCGTTTGATTTCTATTTGTTTGAGCAGAGCCGCCTGATCCAGTTCGGTTTCCATATTTTTCACTTAATCTTCTGTTTCAATTCTAATTCTCATTTGAATTGGCAACGAGGTGTCGAGCCTGCCGCAACAAATCCTGAAGAGCTACACTGACTTCTGGCGACAGCTGCGTTGGATCAATTTCTAGATCAACGCCAGGAGCATGCAGAGCCAGCGCAGTCGCAGGATCCTGATCCAACGCCTCCTTCACAACATAAGTCTGAATCGGACGAGCAAAGCCCTTGACCTGGATCACCTCCTTGGGGACACAGGTGAAATGATCCTGAACCAGGAGCATGGTTTCTTCACTGATCAGAACTTCTCCTAGTTTGGCTGCAGATTCCAGGCGAGAGGCAAGGTTGACGTGGTTGCCGATCGCTGTGTAATCGAGTCGGTTCTCTGAGCCAAAGTTCCCCACCGTACAGATGCCTGAGTTGATCCCACAACGAATGCGAAATGGTCGGGAAACCCCCATGGTACGGAGAGTCACGTTGAGTTGGTCTGTCTTGCTCTGCATCGCCATCGCCATAGCGACACATCTGCGAGCGTCTTCCTGAGGCCCCTCTGTTTCTGGATCTCCAAAAAAAGCCATCACCGCATCACCAATGTACTTGTCGATGGTGGCTCCATTGGCAATAGCAATCTGGGCCATCTCGTTGAGATAGGCGTTCAGTGACCGAGTGAGAATCTCTGGCTCAAGCTGATCTGTGATTTCTGTGAAGGAGGCAATATCAGAGAAGAAGACCGTCAGGAATTTACGATCAGCCCCAACACGAACCTCTGCTTTGCCTGAGAAGATCGATTCGTAAACTTGAGGAGAGAGATACTTGGAGAGCTTGGTGGAGAGAGCTTCAAGTTTTCCATTCTGCTCACTGAGGATGGAGTTCAGAATAGACTGTTCATCTGAAAGGCGCCGAATCTCCGCCTCACTGCGATCTGACATCTTAACGAGACGTCGAGTGCGCTTTAGGAGCTTCTCATAACCCTTGAGTAGGGCAGCAAAAGCCTCTGGTGCCAGGTCTGCTGCATCAAGATGCTGTTCGGCTTGCTCCAGAATTTGTTTTTCAGCAGCAAAAAGGTCATTGCTCATGCCCGATCCGGATACTGAAGCAATAGGTAATCATCATCAATTGGGTCGAAAACAAAAAACTGTCACATCATCCAATACTGCGTTTTCACCACGATAAACTGACAATGTTTCGATCAAGTCATCACAAATCTTTTGAGCAGAGTCTTCTTTGTGCTCTGCCAAAAACTTTTCGAGTCTTTGTTTGCCATAGCACATGCGTGTCTCGCTGCCCATCTGGTCAATGACTCCATCAGAAGCCATCAGAAACGTGTCTCCTACTGAATAGGTGATTTCGATTTCATCGCGAAAGGGTCGTTTGCGAGCTGTGTCGTAGCCAATTGATTTTCGAGCCCCAGAGATTTCAGTTACACCGTCAC
>WTIF01000115.1 GCA_011522845.1 Deltaproteobacteria bacterium | reverse complement strand
TTGAATTAGCCTGAGCCAGCATCGCTGTCGCGGAATCGGTCATGATCTGGTTGCGAGTGAAGGCTGTCATTTCTGCAGCCATATCAGCATCTCGAATCACGGATTCTGAACTCATCACGTTCTCATGAGCAATTCGCAAGTAGTTGAGGTTGCTCTCCAAGTTGTTCTTCTGGAAGGCACCGATCTCTCCTCTTGTTGAAGATACTTCTTCCAAAGCTCTGTCCAATACCCGCATCGAGTCTTGAGCCTTTAGAGCATCGGTCACATCGATATTTGCCAGGGACTGGAAGCCACTTTCGTTATCGACACCAGTTCCCAAGCTGTCTGTACGCATATTGCGCAAGGCCAATGAGGTCGTTTGCTCAGCATTCGAACCAATTTGGAAAACCAATGAATTTTGTGACAAGGTCACAGTTCCAGCCTGTACTTTCCCAAGATTGCCCAACCGTGCTTCAGACATTTGATTGGGAGGAGTCATTGCTGGGGGAACATCAGGCGGTGGCAATTCACCTGGTAAAGCTAAGCCGGTATAGCGAATGGAGAGTCCATCCGTGTTTTCATTCCCTTTGTTACCGACCAGGATTTGGCCCTTGCCAGTAGCTTCCTCTCCATTGAGTTCGCCAGCTACGTCCAAGCCGTTTGCAATCGTGTCGTAGACGTTGCTACGGCTAGAGATCAGACCTGGGGTGGAACTCGCAACTTTGAAAGAATGCTCACTGCCAAAATCTCTGTGCCGCAGACTGATTAACTGAGGACTATTCGCACTAGATTCTTTCTCAACAGAACGGATCAGATCAATGTTAAGCCCTGCGTCTTTGATGGCAGCATTTAAAGCATTTAGGTTGTTCTCAACTGTCTCACCCTTGATGGAGTAAAAATTGACCGTTTTGGAACCTTCCGTAATTGTGATTTGCTCACCCCGATCGATGATGTCATTGGTCAACTCCACAACACCTGTGACCTGAGAGCGACGGGCTGCCTGGGTGAGCTTGACGTCATAACCAGTTGCTCCAGAGCTTTTTGTCTCTTGAGTAGCTCCCACAAACTCAAGGTTGGTTCCGGATACGACTCCGGTTGCGCCCTTGCTGCCATCTAACAGAGTTTTTGAACCAAATTGGGTGTTTCGAGCAATCCGATTGACAGTAGATAGGATGTTGTCGATCTCCTGCTGATCAGCTCGCAGCATGAACTCATCATTTACTGCCTCGTTGGCAGCATGAACTGCTAGTTGGCGGGCATTGATCAGTGCTGAACTGACTTCATCTAATGCAGCCTCTGCGGTCTGGACCAGAGAAATCCCTGCTTCTGAGTTATCCATCGCTTGTTTCAGGCCGGCAGTCTGGGCTCGCAAGCGCTCACTAATTACCAGAGAGGCTGGGCCATCAGCCCCCCGATTGATCTTCAAGCCAGAGGACAAACGCTCCATCGACTTGGCTTGCTCTGTGTTATTGATTGTCAAATTCCTGTGAGTATTGATCGCAGGAACGTTGGTGTTTACGCGAAGTGACATATTTCGTCCTTGAATTATGGTTTCTGAACTTGCCTCGTTTCAACAAACGAGGCTTGTCTTGCCTTCTGGACACGTCCCTGTGTCCATCTGGTGAAAAGCTTTCGATGACTCTTTGCTATCCAGCTTGAAATCACCGAAAAGGTTAATTAAAAGCTATATTTCTGACAAAATTCTTGAATCCTCTTTGAAAGTGGATTCACGTGAAATCGTTCTTCTTTAGAACGGTTTCTGAAGAATCCAATCTGCCGAAAACTTACTTTTACTGGAGTAGTCGTAAGACAGACTGTGCTCTTGAATTAGCCTGAGCCAGCATCGCTGTCGCGGAATCGGTCATGATCTGGTTGCGCGTAAAGCCTGTCATCTCCTCGGCCATATCTGCATCCCGAATGACGGATTCAGAACTCATCACATTCTCGTGGGCAATGCGCAGGTAGTTCAGGTTGCTCTCCAGATTGTTCTTCTGGAATGCCCCAATTTCGCCTCGTGTTGAAGAGACTTCCTCCAAAGCGCGATCCAATACACGCATTGTGTCTTGAGCCTTGATTGGACCGGTTACATCAATTTCTGCTAAGGAGCGGAAACCACTCTCGGTATCTACACCAGTACCCAAGCTGTTTGTACGCATGTTGCGCAAAGCCAGCGAAGTTGTTTGCTCTGCATTTGAGCCAATCTGGAAGACCAAGGCATTTTGCGATAGCGAAACTGTTCCAGCTTTGACGGGACTGAAGTTACCCATTGCAGCTTGGCTGGTCTGATTCATTGCTGTTTCAGGCTGTGGCAAGTCTGGAGGATTCGGTTGACCTGGCAAAGCTTCACCAGTGTAACGAATGGCAAGGCCATCAGTATTTGAGTTTCCAACATTACCTGTCAGAATCTGACCCTTGCCTGTTGCTTCCTCTCCGTTGATCTCACCTTGTACGTCCAGACCATTCTCAATGGTGTCATAGACATTTGTTCTCGCAGAGAGTAGTCCCGCAGTTGAACTTGCCACCTTAAATGAGTGCTCACTTCCA
>WTIF01000214.1 GCA_011522845.1 Deltaproteobacteria bacterium | reverse complement strand
ACAATATTCGTACTAGTATTGCCTGCGCCGTGAGTATAGCACTAATGATCTCACTGGGGCTAAGCTAGCAGGCATGTGAAGGCAGGATGCGGAAGCTAATGAATTAACTTCATGAGGTAGGGGAGCCTAACCAAGATCGATATGCTACTTGCTGGATACGATTCAAATCAGGATTAAGATAAGACTGGATGTGCTGAAGAGTGTGCTGTGGGGTACTGATAGCCAGAATTTATATTTGCCCCAGCGTTGGTTGGGTTTGTATTGAGTGAGTTAAATCACAGGCAACAGAATAATGATTGAAGATGACTAGGGCAGAGGCATTTGATGAAGCGTGGAGAATAGCCATCAAGGAGAATGTTTTTTCTCTTGTTGATAAAATTTATCACCTAGACTATCGAACTTTTGTTGCTTAAGCAGAGGTTGAAGTTAATCTTGAGGCCTAAGAAGAAGGAGTCGAAACCTTTGGTGAATTTTTGACAGTCACCAACTCCACAGTTTTTTGGAAGGTGATAATTTTCTGAAGATAAATCGATACAACAGACATACAGACGCAAAATTCGCTTTATTGACAACCCTCTATTACCTACAAATACTGGCTAATTATCACACAACGATCTGAAGCCAAAGAGCTTCATGACCCCAGCGAAGATTCAGATTGGAACTGGGAAAATTAAGTGTAATTCACAGAAAAGCAGTTCGTAGGCTACGACTTCAATGAAATCAAATCACGAATACAAGCTTGAGGAGAGCAGGTGCCTAGAACAAAAGCTTCTGAAAAGGTGCGGTGATTTTGAGCAGTTAGAAAAGATTTTTCATTAGTGGATGAAAATTATCATCCTGATTAGAAGTCCTCTCGAACCCATTGATTACAACCCATTCCAACTAATCTCCCTAAATAATTTCAGATAGATACGCTTGTATCTGTATTGAGTATTCTTGTAGCAGATGGACATCTGTTGCTAACTATTACGACTTTTTTGCGATCATTTCGGATCTCTTTCCAACTCCTTCATTTTGCGATCAATTACAATGTTTTTGTGATTATTTGCTGATTTGGTCGTAATAATCTGTCCTTACCACAGTATTCATCTAGGTTTATCTAATTCAGTACGTTAGATTGAAAATCAGTGGTGCAATATTTTTTTTCAAACTATTTATTTGGTTTAATTCCTTCTAGCCCTTGGACAAAATCTATTATGAAAATTAGCAAAATCATTACATATCCGGTCAAAATAGGTATACGCAACCAGCTGTTAGTGAAAGTAGAAACGGATGAAGGTGTCTATGGCTGGGGGGAAAGTGGTTTGTCTGGACGGGAAAAAGCAGTTATTGGAGCAATCGAACATTTTAGTGAATGGCTAGTAGGAAAACCGGCTTTCCAGATTGGATCTTTGTGGCAGGAGTTGTACCGAAGTCAGTATTTTGAAGGAGGCCGAGTACTTTTGGCTGCTATTTCCGCAATTGATATTGCTTTGCATGACATCAAGGGCAAAGCATTAAAGGTTCCGGTGTATGAATTGTTAGGTGGAATGCAAAGAAATTTTATTCCAACTTTTGCCACAACCAGTGCCCCTCCAGGCCCTGAAATGATTGAACAGGCAACCCACTTGATGAAAGTTGGCTGGAAGGCAATGCGTCTTTCACCCTCAGGCCACCAAACCAAAGATCTGTATGAGCCTAGGGAGCATTTGTCTGAGACAGCAAAATGGTGTACCAAAACTCGGGAAGAATTGGGTAGTGAGGTTGTTCTCGGAATTGATTATCACCACAGACTCACTGTTGCAGAAGCCGCAAGTTTTTGCCAAAAGATGCCGAGGGGCACATTGGATTTTATTGAGGAACCGATTAGAGATGAATGCCCTAGTGCCTATCAATCTCTACGAAAACTTATAGATATTCCTTTTGCCATTGGTGAAGAATTTGCCTCCAAATGGCAGTTCCAGCCTTATATTGAAAATGATATTCTCCAATTTGCCAGAATTGACGTATGCAATGTTGGAGGTTTGACTGAAGCAATGAAAGTTGCCGGATGGTGTGAATCACATTACGTTGACATGATGCCGCATAACCCTCTAGGTCCGATATGTACAGCAGCTTCTCTACACTTTGCTGCTGCCGTTTCAAATTTCGCTTGGCTAGAAACTAGAGCAAGCGATTTTGAAAAACACCTTGGATTTGAAGATTCGGAGATATTCTTGGATCAGCCAAAACTTAAAGGGTCTGTTCTTCCGGTTGAAACAAAGCCAGGCTTAGGAATTACAATTGATGAAACACTTTTGAAGCGACAAAAATTTGAGTTTTGGGAAGCACCACATCTTAGACGCCGGGATGGTTCGATTACAAATTGGTAGGTTTCTTAAAATTTTTTCTAACAATTTTAATTTATGAGACAGTGAATGTGGTAACCAGTAAACTCTAGCTTTTAGCCTACAAACTAGATGTCTTTCAGGCCAGATATTTGCCAAGATTGGCTACAATTCCTGAAGCATTAGGTTTTTTTGAGTCTTCTAGAAATAGTTAAAAAT
>WTIF01000084.1 GCA_011522845.1 Deltaproteobacteria bacterium | reverse complement strand
TTTCTATTCTATTCAAAGACTTGTAAAAGTGGCATCCATCAAATCCAAAGAATTCAATATTTCATCAAGATTTAAAGGTTTAACAGAAATCTTACCCGGTTTCCTACTCGCTGTTGTCGTTGGTTATCTCAGTTTCTTCCTGAGTGAAGTTATTGGTGAAGATTTATTGGGTTTTGATAAATCACCTATCTCACCAGTAATGCTTGCAATTATCATTGGTATATTAGCTAGCAATCTGATCTCAATTCCACAATCTTGTGATGCTGGGCTGATTTTTTCTGGAAAAAAAGTACTAAGTTTTGGGATTGTCCTACTTGGGTTTCAATTGAGTATTTCTGAGATCTTCGACTCAAGTTTGGAGGCGATTCCAGTTGTTCTGGGGTGCATTATCACTGGGATCATTTTTACGATCTTTCTATCTAGAATGCTTGGTCTGCCAAAGAATTTGGGGATTTTGATAGCGGTAGGCACTTCAATTTGCGGAGTGACCGCGATTGTGGCAACTGGGCCAATCATTCGGGCGAAAAAGGAAGAGATTGCTTATGCTGTTTCAGTGATTACAGTCTTTGGAATTTTAGCCACGATTGGGTATCCATATTTGGCAAATTATCTTTTTGAAAATGATTCAACAAGTGTTGGTTATTTTTTGGGCACAGCGGTGCATGACACATCTCAGGTAACAGGTTCAGCCTTACTTTATTCAGAGATTTTTGATCAACCTCTTGCTTTAGAAATTGCTGTCATCACAAAATTATTCAGAAATATATGCATGATTTTTGTCTTACCTTTAATTGCATATTTCACTTCGTCTTATGAGGAAAATTTTCAAAATGATTCAAAAACAAAATCACAACAAAAACTGAATCTTAAAAGGTATTTCCCTGCATTTATAATCTGGTTTTTATTGCTAGCAACCCTTAGGTCACTAGGTGACTTTAGTTTGGATTCTACTGAGAAAGTTTTTTGGGGGATAACTGAGGAAGACTGGAAGGAATTTGGGGAGACCCTTAAGACAATTACAGTACAATTATTAATTATTGCCTTGGCTGCAATTGGATTGAACACCAGATTTGCGAATCTTAAAAAACTAGGTCTAAAGCCTTTCTTAGCTGGTTGCTTTGCCGCTTCAACAGTGGGGCTAGTGAGCTACTGTTTGATCTGGGTGATCAACCCATGAGATTTGATTGATCACCCAATCATCCTTTACGCGCTTCGGTAAAGCTTTGTCATTGAAAATTCACGATGACCAAATGCTTCTGCAGCTGTATTTCTACCATTTGCAGTTCGGCAGATCATCTCAATTAACACATCTCCAGCCTGGTCAATTGTCATTTCCCTTCTTAGAATTCCTGAAACATCCACATCGATATGTTCACTCATTGTCCGGATGGTTCTCGGATTCGCTGTGATTTTGATCACAGGCACGATTGGATGGCCAATCACGTTCCCTTGCCCAGTTGGAAAGGTGTGGATCACAAATCCACCTGCCGCCATAATCGTTACACACTCAGCAGCAGCGGATGAAGAATCCATGAAGTAAAGCCCCTCCCCTGAGTTTGGTGTCTCAGCAGGTCCGAGAATCTCCTTGTACATTGAAGTACGTCCAATTTTCTCAAGATTTCCGAGAGCTTTTTCTTCAATTGTCGTTAGGCCACCTGCAATATTGCCTTTGGTTGGCTGGCTATCAGAAAGATCATCGGTCTGATGAGCAAAGATCACTTCATCTTGGTAGGCTTTCCACATCTTATACCAGCGCTCTCCTACTTCCTCATTGACCGCACGTCGACGACAAATATGCTCCGCGCCTGTAATCTCAGAGGTTTCACCGAAGCATCCTGTAATGCCGACAGGAAGAAGCTTGTCGTACATATTTCCGACAGTTGGATTTGATCCCAAACCCGTTGTCGTATCGCTCTCTCCACACTTTGTGGAGATCCACAATTCAGAAATATCACATTCTTCACGCTGAAGTTCCGTCGCAAAATGAACCATCTCTTTTGCGGCACGACTGGCGTTCATGATGGTTTTTAAGTCACCATTTTGCTCGATTGAGAATCCTTCAACTGGTTTCCCGGTTGCTGCGATGCCATCCACCACCCGTTGGGTCCAGCCTGGTTCAATCCCAATCACCACGCAGGCGGCCACATTCGGGTTGGCTCCTGTTCCAATGATTGTCTTGAAATGAAGCTCAAGATCTTCGCCGAATTGAAGCCTGCCATAGGCATGAGGTATTGCGATCGTTCCCTTGATGTTGTTGGCGACAGCTTCACATGCTGCATTAGAAATATCATCCAAGGGAAGAATCAGCACATGGTTTCTGACACCGACTCGGCCGTTTTCACGGCGATAGCCCAGTATTTTTCGGCCTTCATAATTTACTGACATCCTTATTCCCCCTACCAGCGCTTTGTTTTGCAGTTGTGAGTGTGAACATGCTCACCCTGAGCAATGTCTGCGACTATTTTACCGATGTCTTCTCCATACTTTGTTGCTGTATCCCCGGTTTTCAGATCCAAGAGCGCAATCTTGTGACCGATCGGAACATCCATCTTAGAGGTCAAACGAAAGGTCGAGTTATCCTCAGTGATGCAACAAAGCATGTCGGTATTAGCGGTCAAGCCTTCCACTACCACAACACCAACATTGTCTTTTTGGTCATGAACCAACAAATGTGGAATTTCAGCCACGGATTACTCCTTTCTAATTAGGTTTCAAAATAGTTTTAGGAGCAGCAATGCTCCCAGATCGAATTTCTTCAAAAGCTTGCTGCCCCTCCCAAAGAGGACGTTGGACAGCCCAATTCAGGGAGCCTAACCTACCATCAAACATGGCTTGTGCAGCCTCCCTGAAATCTTGATGCGTGTAGGTGTAACTACCAATAAAGGTGATCTCTTGGAGGGTGATTCTCCGAATATCTAATCCTCCCTTGGCTGATCCTAGACCAATGTGTACGATGGCCCCACCTGGTTGGACTTTCGCGGATGCCAGTTCACGACTTGACTCGAAGCCTGCTCCGTCAATAACCACGTCAAAATATGAATTTACATCCAGTTCATCGGGATGGATCAACTGAAGTCCACATTTCTCAGTGAGATAATTTCTACGAATCTCATTGGGTTCACAAATCACAACATCTGAAATTCCAAGCGCTTTAAGACTTAGGGCGCTGCTGACTCCGATTGCTCCCCCTCCAATCACAAGTGCATTCGCTGACTCCAAATCGATTGAAATACTTCTTTGGCTTAATTTTGCAGCGTGCCAACCACAAGCAATGGGTTCTGTCAGAGCGGCCTGATCAAGATCAATTTGGTCAGGCACCTCAACCAGATTGACCTCAGGGATAGTTACAAGTTCAGCAAACGCGCCTTGCCGCGGTTGCATCGAAATGATCTGCCGGCTTGGACAAATATTGTCCTGACCACGAAGACAAGCTTTGCATTTTCCACAAGTGGCCAGTGGATTAAAGGTCACTCGCTTGCCCTCCATTGGCCCCTGCACTACAACACCCGCAGCTTCATGTCCAAGGATCAATGGAGCCGGTCTTCTTTCATCGTGACCCAGAAATGCATGCATGTCTGAACCACAAATCCCCACACTATCCACTCGAACAAGCGCTTCCTCTGGCCGGGGTTCTGGATCAGAGGCATCTGTGTAGATCACCTTTTCAGGGCCAGTGTAGATCAAAGCTTTCATTTTGCGGTAAATCCCCCATCAACCATTAGAACTTGGCCAGTTACGTATCGAGAAGCTTCCGAACACAAGAACAACAGTGGGCCATCTAAATCTTCCAAGTTTCCGTTTCTTCCAATACATGTCTGTTTGGCGTTCCTTGCTGATCTTTCAGGATCTTCAAACACCGCCTTGGTCAGCTCAGTTGGAAAAAAACCAGGCCCGATGGCATTCACATTGATACCATCCTTTGACCAAGCTTCTGCCATCGCTCGTGTCAGCTGTCCAACGCCACCCTTTGAAGCACCGTAGGCCATTCCACCAGGGAAAGCCCTGGTAGTTTGTAGAGAAGCAAAGTTAACGATTCTACCCCACCCTTTCTGCTGCATAGGTCCAATCAACAATTCACTCAGGAAAAAAGGCAACGACAAGTTCAGCCAGAGGGTTAATTCCCATTGATCTGAGGTCACTTGATCCGCAGTCTGCCGGGGGTTGATTCCAGCTGCGTGGACCAAAATGTCTGGACTTCCATAAGATTTGGTAATTTCCTCCGCAAGTGCAGGTAATTTCGTACGATCTGATAAATCATGCACAATGTATCCAGCCTTTGGTCCAGCTAGGCTTTGCCAATCTTGAAGCTCTGCTTTTCTTCGCGCCACTCCAATTACGGTTGCTCCAGCTTCAGCCAACACAGTCGCTGCCCGCTTGCCCAGGCCTGAACTAGCACCTGTCACGCAAGCAACCTTACCCGATACATCGAAGAGCTGACTACCAATCCCACCCATATTTCAGTTTCCAGCCGTCAGATCAAATTGTTCTGTTGGGAAATACTTGGCCAAACGGATGTCTGCTGTTCGGGCATGTGCCTCCATGCCTTCAAGCCGAGAGATTCGAGCAGTAGCCTCGGCGATGTCCTTGATTCCATCTCTGGTTGACTTTTGCCAAGTCACAATTTTCATGTATTTGTGAACAGATAGCCCCCCTGTGTAAGTCGCAGCACCTGAGGTCGGCAACACATGGTTTGGCCCAGATGCCTTATCTCCGAAGGCCACTGTGGTCTCTTCCCCCAAAAAGAGAGAGCCATAGCACTTGAGACGGTTCAGCCACCAATCCAAATCATTGGCCTGAACCGTTAGGTGCTCAGGTGCATATTCGTCTGAAGTTGCTGCCATCTCTTCCCGGTCTTCGCAGAGAATGACCTCAGCATAGTCACGCCAGGCAGCCGCTGCGTTAACACGATTTACTTCGGGAAGGGAATCAATCAGTCTTGGAACAATTTGGATGACCTGTTCAGCGAGTTCACGTGAATTGGTCACCAGCCAAACAGGTGAGTTATAACCATGCTCTGCCTGCCCAACTAGATCGGCTGCCGCGATTTCAGCATCAGCAGATTCATCGGCTAGAATTAAGCTATTGGTTGGGCCGGCAATCATATCAATTCCAACTCTCCCAAAAAGAATCCGCTTTGCTTCCGCAACAAATTGATTTCCAGGGCCTACCAGAATGTTGGCCTTGGGCAAACCAAACAGACCAAAAGTCATTGCTGCCACACCTTGGACTCCACCCATCGCAAGAATAGTATCTGCTCCACATTGGTCTGCTGCAAAAATGATTGCTGGGGCAATCCCTTCACCTGGTCGAGGTGGGGAGCAGGCAATGATGTTCTGACACCCTGCCACTTTCGCTGTGGTAACGGTCATGATCGCACTCGCAATATGACTGTAGCGCCCACCTGGAATGTAGCAACCAGCTGTATTGACAGGAATACTCTTTTGCCCTGCAATCAAGCCCGGCACCACCTCCAGTTCAACATCCTGCATGGTGGATAGTTGCGCTTCCGCGAATCGTTTCACATTATCGTGAGCGAAAATGATGTCTTTCTTCACCTTCTCAGGAACTAAGGTAGCAGCCTTCTTGATTTCTTGCTGATCAAGCAGAATGTTTCCCTCGTATTTGTCAAACTTAGCTGCGTATTCGAGGGCTTTTTGATCTCCACCTTCCTCAATTTCATTAAGAATATTTTGGACAGTTTGGTGGACATTTGAGGCATCTGTTTGTGCAGTGAAGCTGGCTTTCTTCAAATAGATTTTCGACATCTCTCAAGTTTACTTATAGATTTCGGGAAGCATAGTTGTGGAAATTTCCGGCACGAATGCAATCAACAGAACGACGATCATCATAAAGAAGACAAATGGGATGGCGCGCCAGGCAATTTTGAGGATTGATTCTCCTGTCAGTCCAGAAACGACAAAGAGATTGAGACCCAGCGGCGGGGTGATAAAACCCACCCCAAGGGCTGTAATCATCATCACGCAGAACTGAATCTCATTCATTCCGATATTGGCAGCAAGGGGCTTCAGAATAGGAGCCAAAATAACAATGTTTGGAGTGGCCTCCATCACGCAACCTGCAATCACCAGTATTGCGACCATCATCAAAATCAGGATAGCAGGAGATTCGGTTAGCGATGTCACCGAGTAGACAAAACCTTGGGGTACTCCAAGAATTGCTAAAACCTGAGCCAAGGGCAGGGAAAATGCGATGATTGGTAAGATCACCCCATTGACCTTTGCAGAACTCAAAAGCATGTCTGGAAAGTCAGACAGCTTTAGGGTACCGAGAATAAAGCCGATGATGATGGTGACCACGACGGCCGTAGCACCTGCTTCCGTAGGAGTCAAAGAACCAGAGAAGATTCCATAGAAGATGATTCCAGGGACGATGAAGGCATACCAGCCTGATTTCAAAGCCTTAATAAAATTCTGCCACCACTCCATAACTGTGATATTTCCGCCTGATTCATAGGAATTCAGACGATTCATCACAATGTTTGTGATCAAAATTGACAACAAGATCGTTAAACCAGGAATGACAGCTGCCAAGAAGAGAATGGAAGCTGAAATCCCGAGCACAAGCCCGATGATGATGTATGAGATGGATGGTGGGATGAGAATGCCCGTACAAGAACCAGCAGCCACTAGTGCACATGCATAAGGCCTAGGATAACCACTTTCGACCAAACGGCTGATGGTCATTCGGCCCACAGCAGCAGCGCCAGCCGCATCTGATCCGGAGATGGAGGAAAACATTCCACAAACCAAAACGGTTGCCGAGCCGAATCCCCCCTTTGTCCAACAAGTCAGAGCATCAGCAATATCTAGAAACTTGCGACTCAAGCCTGTTCGAACGAGGACATCTCCTGTTAAAATAAATAATGGGACTGCTGTTAGGGCGAAAGCGTCAATTCCATCAAATAGGCTTTCTCCAATCAACGAAAGTGGCAGAGCCTCTGACATTACCAGCATCAGGATCGCGGCTGAACCGATGGAGACCCAAACAGGAACTGCCAAGGCACAGAGTACCACGAACATGATCACAGGGAGGTAAAAATCCCATCCCAATGTTACAGCCTGATCCTGCAATTGACTCCAGAGCATTACGCTACCTCAGCTACTCAAACAACGCCGAGCCTTCAAAGACCTCTCGGCCTGCTCTGAAAGCTTTAAAATCGTGGATCAGGGACTGGATCAAGCGAATGGTGATCAGGCTAAAGCCAATTGGAATCGCGCAGAGAAACCAGACCATCGAGATACGTAGACCATGGCTCACAGATCCAAACTTTGCAGAGACTAGTACGGTTTCAAAAGACCAGTAGAGGGCAATGCAAGCAACAGCGAGCGAGATCAAGTCCCCAAACATGTAGAGAAGAGATTTCCACTTCGGAGCCAAGTAGTGCATGATGACATCGATTCTGATGTGAGCTCTGTCCCGAAATGCCGCTGCAGCTCCAATCCAAGCTAAATATATGAAAGAATACCGTACGATTTCTTCCCCCCAAATCGATGAGTACGAAAAAATTTCACGCCTCAAAACTTCGATTGCCATCGTAGAAACTAACATGATGTAAAACACCAACAGCAACCACTTCTCAATATTTTTATCCAGTACTTTTAAAAAGCTCTGCATCAAGAATTCACTTAATCAAAAAAAAACTGTTTAAATGATTATTCGCCCCATAGGGTTTTCTAAGTTTACTTACCTTAAAGATTTAGTCAGATTTGTTTTGGTTAGGACCAAACCTCCCACAATGCAGATAAGCATCGAGTTTTAGAAGATTTGATCCATTTCACCTTCAAAACAAAGTGGTAGAATCAGGCATCATGAACGTAATAGCGACTCATGGTTCCTGCAGCCTCCTCCAATCTGTTAAAGGCATCCATTGAACCCGCCAATTCAACCTTAAATTGGTCCCATTCAGAACGTTGATATCCACCGGCAGCTTTCCATTCAGCCAGTTGATCTTGTGTCAAAGAATGAAATTCTACTCCAGATTTTACCAATTCAGCCATCGCATAGCTTCTGGCAGAAGGGACCTTTGCCAGGTTTTGTTGTGCGGTCACTTCACTGGCGAACTCAATTCCATCCTGAACATCGGAAGGAAGAGATTTAAACCACTCCAGATTACAAGAGTAGACCTGGCTATCTGGAACTGCCTGAGTGAAAGTTACATGGCTCAGAATGTCCTTGAAGCCAAAGACGTAAAGTGCTCCAACTGCAGGATCTAGTGCGTCAGCAACCCCTTGTTTAATCGCTGACGGCGTTTCCCCCCAGGCAACCGGAGTTGGGTTGGCTCCCACCATTCGATAATACTGCTGTAGCATTTTTGAACCAGGAACACGGAATTTCACACCATCTAGATCTTTTGGGGTCATTACGGGACCTGGCCCGCCCTTGCGAATCGCCACGACACGGGGATCAATGACAATGTAGAAAAGAGCTTTGAATCCACTTGCCTCAACTTTGGGATGAACTTCGCTCTTCCAAGCGTTAGAAGTCACCAAGTTAGTGAAGCGCTGATTGGATCCACAAAAATATGGCATGTTGATCAAGTCAACAGCAGAAGCGAAAGGTGCAAAGTTTGAGAGGGAGTGTTGAGCGGCTTGGATCGTGCCATTTTGAACTTTTTGAGCAAGCGCACCTCCTGCTCCCAATTGTCCACCCGGAGCCAATTTTACGTAAATTTTGCCGTTGGTGGAGTTTTGAATATTCTCTTTAAGATCCAGCTGTAGAATTGGGTAGCTTCTTGATGCTCCCAAGACGTATGCGGTTGCTACTGTCATTACATGAGCAGCTTCCTTTTCACGTTTGCGTTCTTCGGCTGCTGTTTGCGCCACAGCCTCACTAGAAGAGAGCACCCCCGCAGCACCTGCGACCATGGCTGCTGTAAAGCTGCCTTTGCCCACCAGTTCCAGAAAATTCCTGCGACTGACGGACTGTAATTCTTTTGCTTCATCACTCATGTTTGGACTCCTTTGCTTAAGCACCATTTACGTTGGACTTGTTTCGTTCTATCCTCACAATCCGCTCATGTTTCAAGATGGTGATTGTGAACATTATGGAGGCTACCAACAGCAGCAGCATTTCACCGATGTCGCCTAGAAACGGCTGTCCTCCCAAAGTTCCCATCAAAACATTTGTAAAGAAAATAACGAGCAGAATGATCGTCAGATACATCCATTCTCCAATTCAGAATTACCACAAAATTATGGCTTCAGTAAGCGCTATGTAAACGCTTACACAGCATATCAACTAACCGAATAATAATTTTGATGCAAGCGCTTTCATAGACTAGTATTTTGGAAAAAATTGGCTATATATTATTAACCCTTTGAATTGATAGATTTTCTTCAGGAAAGAAAAAATTGAATTCCAACAAAAAAAAGTCGAACAATAGCACTGAGAAACTCGCGACTCTTGCTGATGTGGCTGAACAGGCTCAGGTTTCGACTGCGACGGTCTCACGTTGTCTTAATAGCCCAGATCGAGTCGATCCCAATACCAGAGAACGGGTTTTCAAAGCTATCGACGCTTTGTCCTACACACCAAATTTTGGTGCCAGGGCCATGGCGGCACGTAGAACTCAGACGGTTGGTGCAGTGATTCCTACGATGGAGAACTCGATTTTTGCTAGAGGCATCCAAGCTTTTCAAGAGGAGCTAAGCAACCATGGCTTCACCTTGTTGGTAGCCAGTTCTTCTTATAAACCAGTAAGAGAGGAAGAGCAGATCAAAAACCTGATTGCTCGAGGTGCGGAAGGATTACTGCTGATTGGTTACGACCGCAATCCGGTCATTTATGAGTTTTTGAGAAATCGTAAAATTCCAGTTTTGGTAACATGGGCTTTCGATCCAGCTGAATCTAGGCCAGCAATTGGCTTCAATAACGTAGAAGCCATGAGTAACTTGACTAAAAAGATATTAGAGCTTGGCCATCGAAAATTTGGCTTCATCACAGCCTCACTCAAAAATAATGATCGAGCAAGAAATCGCTTAAAGGGTATTCAGGAAGCCATGAAAAAGGCTGATCTGCCAGAAAAGAATCTTCAATTGGTGCAGACCAACTACTCCATTGAAAATGGCTCAAAGGCTTTCGAGAAAATCATGGGGGCCGAAGAGAGACCAACCGTCGTGATTGGAGGTAATGACGTCTTGGCTGTCGGTGCTTTGAGAAAAGCCAAAGAGATGGGCTTTAGAATACCTGATGATCTCTCTATCACAGGTTTTGATGATATAGAATTAGCACAAGTGGTAGACCCACCAC
>WTIF01000025.1 GCA_011522845.1 Deltaproteobacteria bacterium | reverse complement strand
TTCCAGTTCAAGGCCATCATGGTGCTTGCCGGAGTGTTACTGGTAATCCAAGGCATTGCACAGGTGCTGCGATGCATTCACTGTATTAGACATGGGTCCTGGTACGAGATGGAGGAAGCAGATGAGGTTGAGGAGACCGAAGTGGTCCTAATGCGTCAGCAACAGCAGTCCAAGGAGGATGAAAAATGACCGATCCACAAATTGCGCTGCTGATGTTGGGGCTGTTCCTTGGAGCAGTCATGTTCGGTTTTCCAATTGCCTACACACTGATGGCGATGGGTATTGGCTTTGGATACTACGCCTACTTTGATGCAGATCGAATGTGGAGATCCTTCTACAGGGCTTTGCGAAATGAAGCAGACACCTTCACGCAAGTCCAAACGTGGATAGAAGGCCTCTTCAATAACCGGATATTTGATTTATTTATCAACCAGACGTACACGGTGATGTCGAATGAGGTTTTGACGGCAGTGCCACTCTTCCTCTTCATGGGCTACATCGTAGAGCGAGCAAACATTGTCGATCGTCTCTTCTACACGCTGAACATTTCTGCGAAAAACCTCCCTGGTTCGATGGGAATCGCCGCTCTGATTACCTGTGCGTTGTTCGCAACAGCTACCGGGATCGTGGGTGCAGTGGTAACCCTGATGGGGTTGTTAGCTTACCCGGCGATGCTCAAGGCTCGCTACAACACTAGCTTTGCGTCAGGAATCATCTGCGCAGGAGGAACGCTGGGGATCTTGATTCCTCCTTCGATCATGTTGATCGTTTATGCAGCAGCCTCCGGAACTTCAATTGTACGTCTCTACGCAGGAGCACTACTCCCTGGTTTCATGTTGGCGGGTCTCTACCTAGTCTATGTGGTGGGGCGCTCAGTTATTCAACCAGAGTTTGCACCAAAGCCAAGCAAGGATGAGGTTCCAGACATTCCTGTGTTGAAGGTAATCTGGATGTTATTAACCTCTTTCCTACCTTTGGCCGCTCTGATTCTGGCGGTGCTTGGTTCGATTCTGGGTGGTTTGGCAACACCTTCGGAAGCGGCATCTGTAGGAGCAATGGGAGGTCTATTGCTGGCAGTTGCTTACCGGGCGTTGACTTGGCAACGATTGCGGGAGTCCGTTTACCTGACAATGCGGACCACAGCCATGGTCTGCTGGCTTTTTGTTGGATCGTACACCTTTTCCTCTGTCTTCTCTTATCTAGGGGGTGAGCAGATCATTTCAGAGTTTGTTGAGCATCTGGATCTGTCGCCAGTGACCTTTCTGCTATTGGCGCAGTTGATCATCTTCCTGTTAGGATGGCCGCTAGAGTGGTCGGAGATCATCATCATCTTCGTTCCTATCTTCTTACCATTGCTACCACAATTTGGGATCGATCCAATATTCTTTGGAATTCTGGTTGCGCTTAATCTGCAGACCTCTTTTCTCACACCACCGATGGCGATGTCGGCTTATTACCTCAAGGGTATTGCGCCGCCACAGGTCAAATTGACAGAGATTTTTAGGGGCTGCATGCCCTTCCTGGTGATGGTGTTCATCTCCATGTTCATGATCTACGTTTTTCCAGAAATTGTCTTCTACCTGCCAGATGTCTTCTACGGCAAGTGAGACAGCCCCTACACTTTTCCAGGGTATCGCTACCCTGGAATTGCTTCGTAGCCTTCAGGCAGGGGGGCAGAAGGTTCAGGAGGTTTGTGAGTTGGTCCTGCAAGGGACAGGAAAGGTGGAATCGAAGCTACACGCTTTTGCCTCGCTTGAACCTAAACTGGTTCTGGAGGCAGCCCAGGCACTAGATACGTTTCGATTGAGTGGTCGACCGGTCGGAGCGTTACATGGTCTGCCAATTGTGTTGTCTGATTTGATTGAAACTCAGCAACAGCCGACTACCAATGGAACAAAAATCGACACAGCAAAACGAGGGTCTAAGGATTCTGCCGTTGCTGAGCGCTTGAAGGCCAGTGGAGCGGTATTGTTGGGGAAGACGAGAGTCTCTGAGCTTGGGGTTGTTACTCCGCCAGAGACCTTGCACCCGACGAGTTTGACACACCGCCCTGGAAACTCTGCAAGCGGAGCTGCCGCTGCAATCGCAGCAGGTCTGTCTCCAATGGGGATTGGTTTGGAATCTTGTGGTTCAGTCCTGCGACCGGCAGCCTATTGTGGAATTTATGGAATGCAACCGAGTCATGGAAGCATTTCGAGGCGAGGGATTTTGCCACTTGTGCCCACTTTGGATACAGTCGGCTTGTTGGGACGTTCACTAGCGGATTTGGCGCTGTTGGGAGATGTGCTCTATGGCTACGACGATCAGGATCCCAGCACACGCTTAGGCACTGCGCCACGCCTACTGGAGACTTGCCTGAGCAAAGTGCCAGTTAAGCCTACCATCGCTTTTCTGGAGTTGCCTTTTATCCCGACAGATGAGGAAACCCAAGGTGCCCTTGCTGAACTAGAGGAGGTACTCGGTGATCAAGCTTTTCGTGTTGGCTTGCCACCACTCTTCGAGGAAGGTTTGGCCGCACACGATCTGATTGTTAAGGC
>WTIF01000245.1 GCA_011522845.1 Deltaproteobacteria bacterium | reverse complement strand
CTTCTCTTGATTTTCATCCCGTCGATGATGCAGAAACATTTTTCTGAAGCGGCGACGGATCACCATTTCTGAAGGGCCTGATTGGATGAAACGATGAAGCCGCGCCCTTCAGTAGTTGATCAAGGAATGAAAAACCCTCGGCCAATGGAAAAAGGGTATACCACCATAGATAGTGGGGAGGGAATAGTGGGAACTGAAAAGTGAGGGAATTGAAAAGATCGAGTTGAATCCTCGTCCCAACTTGAGGCCACTCCCCTTACAAAGGAGAAGACAAAGCTCCTGCGGATTTTTTCTTGCCAAACGATTTTGGGTAGTTGCGCATAGCATTGCAGATTCTCTTCACCAACTCACACCCAAATACTTTGGATAAAATCCACAGAGCTTAGTGAATTCAGTTTCTCCTGCATCAATTTCTTGCCTCTCTGATCTTATTGATTTCGGCAATGTGCTGTGGCCCTATTTCGCAACAGCCACCAATAATTTTTGCACCTTTTGAGAGCCAGTCTTTCGTAAAGGTGACGTACTTTTGTGGGGTCAATTCTAAACGTGACTCCAAGACATCAACAGTTGTGTTTCCCTTGAGAGGTTCTGTGGTGACAAAACCGTTGGCCATGGCACCTATCTCCGCTCCAAGGGCTACTAATTTCTCAATAGCTTGGGTGGTCGACTCAGGAGGTGAACAATTAATCAAGATAGCGGAAGCTCCTTTGGCAAGAACAGCTTTTGCCCCATCTAAGATGGGTTCTCCAGAACGCAAGAATTCTCCATTGTCTTCATCCACTGTAAATGAAGTCCAGACCGGTAAGCCTGTTTGTTTGGCAACAGTTGTGCTGATGCAGGCTTCTTCTACTGAGGACATCGTTTCACAGATGAACAAATCAACGTGCTTGAACTGACACTCTGTAATTCTCTGATACTCTGTGTAGGATTCCTGCTCGGTTAATCGTTCAGATGGACGGTAACTGCCGGGGAGAGGGGGTAAGCAACCAGCAATCAAGGGCTTAGTATTGAATGTTTGAGCGGATTTTTGGGCGGCCTCCACAGCAATTTTTTGTAAGATTTCAAACTCATTTTCTCGGTTGTATTTGGCGAGACGTGTAGGAGTGACAGAGTAGCTACTGAGGGTAATAACGTCAGACCCAGCCTTGATAAAATCACAATGAGTCTCTACTACAAGCTCAGGACAATCTCGAAGGACATCTGCAGACCAAAGTGGTGTGGGTTTGCGTGAGGATCTTTTGATCAGCTCTTGCCCCATTCCCCCGTCGAGCAATGTGAATGAATCAGTAGGCATTTTCCCTTTCGCTTAGAAATATTAACTGGTGGGATTAGGTTCAAAATTTCTAAATTTGTTAAATCCGATTGCATTCCCACTATGTCGATTTCAGTGTACTTGTCAAATAAATTAGCCAAAAAAATGCCCAACAATACCACTTTATTTTGTGAGAGCAATATAGAAAAAATGGCATTCAAACGCGTGGTTTGTTTTTCTGCAAAATACGTTAGGTTAAACTGAAATTCTTTGCCCACTTGAGTAAAAAATAGTTATGTCCGTTCCAAAATCTCTTGAAAGCTCCTTGTACAGTGATCGCTTGATTGTAATCGTACTGTTAGTGTCAGTTACAATTGCGAGTTGGCTATTCATTATCAATGGAGGGGGTATGGGGATGCCTGCCCTCAAAATGACAAGTTTAGACTTGGCTTACGGGGGTGGCATGCGTATGCCATTGGAGATGGCTAGTTGGACAGCAGGATATGCTGTTGTAATGTTTTTCATGTGGTGGGTGATGATGATTGCCATGATGCTACCGAGCGCCAGTACTGCAATACTGCTATTCATGCGTGCCCACAACAACAGTACTGAAAGTGAAAGGAGCTACTTACCTACAATAGTGTTTGCTTCCGGCTATTTGACAGCTTGGGCTGGTTTCAGCGCGCTGGCAACTGGTGCCCAGTGGTTCTTGGAAGATGCCAATTTACTAAACAAGATGATGGCGACAACCTCCCCTGTGCTTGGCGGTGGACTATTGTTAGTAGCTGGTCTTTGGCAGTTTACTCCATGGAAATATGCCTGTTTGCGTCACTGTCGCTCCCCATTGATTTTCCTAATGGCACGCTGGCGTTCTGGTCGAATTGGTACATTTGTCATGGGAATGGATCATGGTGCCTTTTGCCTTGGTTGCTGCTGGTTCCTGATGGCACTGCTATTTTTTGGTGGGATAATGAATTTATGGTGGATTGGAGGATTAGCTCTTTATGTTCTTGCTGAAAAATTGATGCCTGCTGGCCACTGGCTAGGATACGGACTAGGCCTTATTTTAACCCTGTGGGGCTTGGCGATAGTGTTATTTATATGATTTTAGGATAGAGAAAAAATTGGGGGAAAGAGAAGTTGAGGTTATGTTGCGCTTCGTAATTACAGTGAACTGTGTTTAAGGATTACTCCATATGCTAACCAACATCTTACTTATCAAGAAGATGATTGGATTAAGCTGACAATATCTAGTTATCGGTTGCAGATATAAAGTTCTATTTAAGG
>WTIF01000021.1 GCA_011522845.1 Deltaproteobacteria bacterium | reverse complement strand
AACTACTTCCACTACCTGCATCATCGTTATTTTGAATGTAACTACGGCAACCTTGATATGCCTTGGGACCACCTGTTTGGTACCTTCCATGATGGCTCGCAGGAATCCAAGAAACGAATGGGCGCCCGATTACGAGAACAACGAAAGCGTTGAGGGGGAGTCAGTTTATGAAGCAATCCAATTTTTCCGTGAGGCAGGGACGATCTCGTTCCCATGACGCTCTTCCATTGCAACGCTCAGATATGCCAATGGATTATCTTGTTTCATTGGAAAATTACACTGCTGGTCGCACTATTCGAATACCTGAAAATCTTGGTCCCACCCAGTCATTACAGGGTTTTGATTCAACATACAGAAACATCATTGACTACATTGTTCGAATCACTTATCGAATTTGGGAAACCAATGACCGGGAGGTGGAGTACATTGGTGAATGCTATTCACCAGACAGCCAGGTTTTCGATGACTACGGACTTCAACTGGGTAACCAAAAGATCATTGCTGATACCCACCATACAACAGCGGCCTTCCCTGATATTATTCTTGATGCTGAAGAAGTAATTTGGGCAGGAAATGACCAAGTTGGGTTTCACACCTCTCATCTTACTCGCATCAGTGGTACGAATACCGGATCAAGCAGATACGGTAACGCCACTGGCAAAACAGTGAACTTTTTTGTGATTGCGAACTGCGTAGCTCTTCAGAACGATATTTTTCTGGAACATGTGCTTTACAACACCTCTGCAATGCTACAACAGCTTGGGCTTGATCCTTGGGAAGAGGCAGCCAGATTAGCGAAAAATCCTCCTGCCGGTTGGCCTCGTTCTCAGGAGAATTGGGATCAACTGCGTTCAGCGACTTCTCCAGCAATTCCAATTTCACAAGCAGAGCCAATTTCAGGATTTGATCCTGACGCCTTTACTCGTGAAATTCACGATAATGTTTGGAATGGGGATCAGTCAGCAATTCCAAACTCATATGCAGAGAATATGTTCTTCGAGGGCGTGACTGAGCGTGCCTTTTCTGGAAGAACCACTTATCGAAATTATGTGAACGAGTTGCGTAGTGTTTTCCCAGACTTACAGTTACAAGTTGATGAGGTCTATTGGATGGGCAATGAATTGGATGGGTGGCTGATTTCAACACGTTGGAGCGCAGAAGGCACTCATCTGGGTGATGGAATTTATCGGAGCCCTACCGGTAGGACTTGTCAGCTTTGGGGAATTACTCAATGGCAGGTGCTCAACGGTGTCATTCAGAAAGAGTGGCAATTGTTCAATGAGCTAGATCTGATGATGCAAATCTTAGCAGCCTAGACCAAATAACGAGAATCCATGATTACTGAAGATCAACGCTTTCAATTCCAGCAGCAGGGATATGTCGTTCTAGAGAAAATTCTGAGTGAATCTGTCCTCGGGTGGCTGCAGGGTCGTTGTGATGAAGCTGTGGATTGGAAAGCCAGTGGGATGCGCTCCTTAGGAATTGAGGAAGAAGGAATCAATCTGCTTGGCAAACGCTATTTTGTCAGTGGTTATAGGCAACAGAACTCAGAACTCGACCGCTTTCTGTTTGGGGATGTGATGGCTGAAATTTCCAGAGGCTTGCTTGGCGAGACAGTTTATCTTCACAATGAACAATTTGTAGTCAAAGGGCAGGATCAGCGCAGTCGCTTTGCCTGGCATCAGGATAGTGGCTACTCAGTCTATCGAGGAGGAGCAGAACTGCACCAGCCCTACCTGACCTGTTGGATTGCTCTGGATGACATGTCTGCGCAAAATGGAACCATCTCTGTGCTTTCCTTCGATGAATTTGGAGAGGGTAAGCTGGTAGAGCACTGGTGGGATGAGGATGAAGCCGCGATGGTTGGTTACTCTGGAGAAAAATCTGGCTCGTTGATGGCAGTGGCGGCTGGTTCGATTGTTTGCTTCTCCAGCGTTACCATGCACCGCAGCGGAATGAATCAAACAGAGCGGTTACGCCGGAGCTACATTGTTCAGTATGCTTCAACAGCCTTTGGTTTCCAAAATGATCCCCAAAGACGCTACGCTCCTTCGGGAGGTGTTGATTTTATCAAAGCAAATGAGCGGATGATTCAACCAGAACCGTTGCCCAATTGATTTTTTGAATTAACCCTAGAGAAACTGATTTTTCAAAGCCATGATTCTAAGCCGGAAACTTTGAAGAGGATCTTCTGAGCCTTACACTCAGTTATACGCAATTCGCAACCTGACTTTCCAATCAAGTCGACAGCCTTCCCATTTCCTGAACCTGCTCAAATTCCTGCTGAAGCATCTTATCCTTCTCAACACGAGATTTTCTGGTGCGTCTTTGGTGGCGTCTTGCATTGGGAGAACTCACATGTGTTTGGAGAATGTGCTCCCGATGCCTACGCACTTCGTTGGATTGCCTGAAGGACCAAAAAAGCTGTCGTGCTCTAGCCATTGCAACTTGAGGCAAGACAATGGGTCGTTCATAAATTGTCGGCAGCGTAATGTTCATTGAATTGCGATCAATCCAGCCCACTTCCCAAGGTGCAGCGAGC
>WTIF01000320.1 GCA_011522845.1 Deltaproteobacteria bacterium | reverse complement strand
GGAGAGCATTGCCACTTCGCAGCGCATTCAAAGCATCCCGGTAGGCTTGACGAATTTTTGGAGATTCCTCCTGCGAGGCTTCATTTAGAATGTTTAGCTTGGCTGATTGGTTTTTTGAAGTCCAGAACCAGAGACCGATTGTCCCAGCCCAAAGTGCCAGTAGAGCAGCACTGACCGATTGCCAAAGCCAACTATCAGAATTCATCTCTTGCGTTGCTAAGCGCTCGGCTGTGGGCATCGTCACCGTTGTATCAAGGGGTTGGAGTTGGGTTGGTGCAAGGGCAGCCGGCAAAATGTCAATAGTCCGTTCTGGTAGTCGTGCAACTTGGGGTTGGTTGGTTTGTAAATTCCACCAATTGATTTCGATAGCAGGAAGCTTTATTTTCCCTGGTTTTGTTGGAACCAAGGCAAAACTTTGGAATCGTTCCCCGGTCACCCAGTGGTTGTCATTGCTGGTTTTCACTTCCGCTGGATCAGAATAGATCTTGAGTTCGTCTGGCGTGCTCATGTTCCACTCTGGTAGTTGTTCTCCAAGCAGCCCAGTGGCGCGCAATCGAACTTGTCGAGAAACTGAATCCCCAACACGAAAGACAGGTGGGTTCGGATCCCATTGTTCTTGGAGCACCATTTCCTGAGCTGGCAGCCACCATCCTTTTGCATCTCTTGGGACCGGGATAACTCGGATTTGTTGAGAGGGCGTTTGCAAGACTACTCGCTGAGTTTTTGCTCCAAGATGCCGATTCAGGCCCTGAAATAGGCTTTGTCCTTTGGAAGCTAGAATCGCTTCTCCTTGATAAGTTAAGGCTGGGATTTCTAGAGTCCCACTTTCTTGGGGAAAGATCGCATACCGTAGAGTGGTGACGTTAAGCCGGCGGCCATTCCGTACTTGCTGTTCATTTTGCTGCTCCAGCAATTTGTAAGGAATGTTGGGTAGGTCTGGGGGTGTCAGGCTCTCGTTTTCAACCGGAATTCCTCGTTCCAGGCGAATTTCTAAAACCAGCTGCTGCTGTGGATAAACTTGTCGTGGTTCGACTCGGGCGGCTATTTCGATTGGCAGAGCCATTTGGTGGCTTTTGCGATCAGCGATCTCCAGTTGGATTTCCTCTGTCTGTTCGTTTCCCAGTTGAAAGGGAGGAATTCTGAGGACTCCAGCCTGATTTGGCAAAATGGTAAAAATCCAACGATGTGCTTTGGAAATATTACCATTGATGATGGACGTTTGGCTTTGAGTGCTCCGACTCAAGATTTTCAGCCCATCCATTTCAGGGATCTGTAAATCCCCATCTTCCTCAGCCTCAACAATCAATTCAAAGGCTTCTCCTTGTACGAACACATCCCCTTGGACCCATGAACTCAGGGCTGCAAATGAGGTTTGATGGCTAAACATCATCAGAAGAAATAAACCAAGCAACCAACGCATATTTTCACCAAAAATCTGTTTCGTGATTCAGTTCCGAAGCCTGTCTTCGACGAAGACTCTCCAAGCGCATCTTATTTCGAAGTAGCTGTCCGGGATCATCAGGAACTTTTCGTAGCCATTGTTGAAGCATTTGTTCCTGCTCTCCCTTCTCGTTTCCATTGAGATAAGCGGCAGCTTGGTCTGATTGCTCTTCTTTCTCGCTTTCATCCCCTTCTTGAGGAGTCACTGGATCTTTCTGTGATTCTTTCTGTCCGGTCTTCTCTAGATTCTCGGAATCAGTAGCCTCTTTGCCACTAGCTGAACCTGTATTTTTTTGATCAGAGTTCTGTTCACTTGGCTGCCCTGTAGAATCTTCTGATCCTTGGCTATCATCAGGTTTTGGGGCTTGTTCAGCAGACTGTTGATTGTTTTGTGCTGAGTCCCCATTCGCTGCATCATTATTTTCTTGCAGCTGATTTTCTTCAGTTGAATTTCCTGAGGATGCAGACTGATCAGGTTGTTCCTGCGAGTCTGCTTCGCCTTCTTCTGATTGGTTTGGATTGCCTCCAGATGACTTGTCTTCCTGGGATTGCTTTTGTTGTGAATCCAGTAGTTTCGCCACTAGATCTCTGTTGAATTGGGCATCCTCCCAGTCTGGTTCAGAAGCTAACGCCCGATCATATGCTTCAAGGGCCTCAGGTAATTTTCCATTTCGCGCAAGTGCGTTCCCTCTATTGTAGGACGTTATCGGACTTTCTTCATTTGACCAATATTGCAATGCCTCTTCATATTCCTGAGCTTTGTAGGAAGCGATTCCTTGCCACGTGGAGTCATCAAAAGCCTGGGCTGCTTCAGCGGCTTGACCTTCTTGCAAAAGCTCGTAGGCACGCTGGTTGTCATTGATGAAAAGATCTCTCCACTCCCATGCTTGACTCAATGAAGGCCAACTTGTCAGGACAAGCACAAAGAGCCATCCTCTCCGGAAAATCATGGCTACCAAGGGTAACAATAAAACAAACAACCAAGGTCCTTCTTCTCTCCAGCGATCGGTCGTGAGTTCCTCTTCTTGTTCCTGAAATCCTTTATCCTTTTCTTCAGATGCAACTAGCCGCTCCAGGTCGCTATCGTCATACTGCACAGGTAGAACC
>WTIF01000139.1 GCA_011522845.1 Deltaproteobacteria bacterium | reverse complement strand
TCAGCGTGAGCACCCTACATTTCGACAGAGGACTTCAGCACCTTTCAGAGTCAGATCCAGTTCTTCGAATCGTGATCCAGCACCTGCAACCGCAATCCCCAGAACCACGAGAAGCCAACTTCGAGTCATTGATCCGCATCATTGCCGGACAACAACTCTCTAGCGCTGCGGCCTACACCATCTACCGCAGGTTAAAGCAAACGTTTGAGGATTCCGTCATCACGCCCACCATGGTTCTCAGTTCTTCCAAGAAGCAACTGTTGACCTGTGGGCTCTCCAACGCCAAGGCGCGATACATCACACTGATCGCTCAAGAGTTTGCAGAGCAACCTAATCTCATCGAAGAATTGAGAGGAATGTCCTCTGAGGAGGTGCTAGCAACACTACAAAGATTCAAGGGGATTGGGATCTGGAGCGCCAGCATCTTTGCGCTGTTTTACCTCCATCATCCGGATGTCTTTGCCTGGGGAGATGTCAGTCTGAAAAAAGCAATCCGACTGCTATACGAGGAAAAAGATCTGAGTGAACCACAAATGGAGGCCATCATTCAGCCGTGGCGACCCTATCGCAGTACAGCCTGCCTGGTCTTGTGGAAATGGCTTGATGAAGGAGCGATTAGGTTTTCGTAGCAACCGAGCCACTGTTACAGATGCAATTCAGAAACTATAACCAACATTTAAAAAGAGTACATTCTTTGGGGAATACTTATTCACATCGCTCTCAAAATCTGCCTGACAAGCGCTATTGCATTCCCAATCATTTCCAAGTTCATAATCTATCGATGGTTCATCAGTAATTAATCGCACAAAACTCACTGATGTTGTGAGACCACTACTGAAAATCCAGCTTTTGCCAACTCCAAGATTGTATCCACTTGCTGGGTAATCCACTCGATACACTGCTTTCCTTTGACCGTTCTGCTTGCTGTAAATCTCTTTCTTTGCTTCCCAATTCCTGTTGACCACACCAATTTGCGCAAAGAGACCATCCATCGCAGTTGGAAGATAATATCTTAGGTTCAGAAATGTCGTTTGACTGTCGAATCCAGATTCTTCACGAGTCAAACCATCATCTGAATTTTCAGACATGTCCCCAGAGAGAGACTGTGCTTCAAGGTTGAACCAAAAGTTGTCTGTGAATTGATAACTGAAGCCCAGTCCAGGGCCTAGATTGGAGAGTACAATTGCTTGAATCTGAAAATCCTTATCATTCAAGGAAGAGGCAGTCGCATTTGATGCAAGGGTTGTAGAGAAGAGCAAAACTCCAATACTAATGCTGAGAAGTCTTACTGATAGTTGATGAATCATTTCTCTTGTTCTGTTTGTGTCCACAACAACTGTATGGTTACTCGTACAGCACAAAATTTTCTGCTTCGCAAATCAAAGGAGAATTTACAATCTATCAAGTTACAGTATCCGCTCTATCGATATCAACAGTTGATCTATTCTACTTCAAACCACCCCAATGATGTGTGGAAATAATCCTACGTATTGCTGACTGGAGAGAATAAGCTAAACTAATTCAAAATCTTGCCAAGGCTTGGTCTTTGGCGGAGGACTGGTAAAAAGGCGGGATTCACGGAGGGTTGGGTGCTGGAGCTGCAGTTGATGTGACCAGAGCGCAGGTCCCGATAGATTACGAGCTTGACCGTACTTGTGGTCGCCCAGGAGGGGATGTCCACAATTTGCCAGTTGCACCCGAATCTGGTGAGAGCGTCCGGTTTCCAATTGAATGCGTAGCAGGCTCTTGTTTGCATGAACCGCAGTCCGCTCATAGTGGAGAATCGCTTGCTTGGCTTGGGGGACTCCGGATTCAACGACCCGAACGGTGTTGCTGTGATGATCCTTCTGAAGCCAGTCAGTGAGTGTGCCCTCAGGGAGATCGACCACACCGGCTACCACAGCCAGGTAGGTTTTCTGCAGCGTCCGTTGACGAACCTGATCTGCCAATCGGGATGCCGCCTTGGAGGTCTTGGCAAAGACCATCACTCCACCCACAGGGCGATCCAGGCGTTGCACCAGTCCCAAGAATACCTGGCCAGGCTTCTGGTCACGTTGCTTGATCCAGTCCTTGAGCAGACTCAGCAGATCTGGGCTGCCACTGTGATCTGCCTGAGAGAGTAGGTTTGTCGGCTTTTCAACGACCAGTAGATGGTTGTCTTCAAACAACAGTTGAGGTGTAAAGCTCAAAAGGTCCCGCACTTTTTAGTGAGAACGAAAAATATGGAACTGCACACTGATTTTTCACAGCGAGTGATCTTGCATACAGAACAAATGCCCTGGTTGCCTTCACCAGCCGCTGGCGTGGAGCGGCGCCAACTGGACCGACAAGGAGAAGAAGTCGCGCGAGCAACCAGCATTGTACGTTATGCTTCCGGTAGTTACTTTGCAGCCCACACACACGGAGGTGGTGAAGAGATTTTTGTGCTGGAGGGGGTCTTCTCCGATGAGCATGGGCACTATCCACCCGGAAGCTACCTGCGTAATCCACCCGGAACCACTCACACCCCTTTCTCAGAGCCGGGCTGCGTCATCTTCGTCAAGCTCTGGCAGTTCAATCCCGGTGATGCACAAACCGTCTGTCAACAAACCGAACAGGGCAGCTGGGGGCCTGGACGTCAGGAAGGTATTCAGATACAGCTTCTTCATGAATTTCAAGGTGTCCGAACTGTGCTGATGCGCCTGGAGCCGGATCTACAAGTCCAGCTTCATTCTCATCCGGGTGGAGAAGAAATTCTTGTGCTGGAAGGTGACTTTGCCGATGAGCACGGCGAATACTCCAAGGGGAGTTGGCTACGCAGTCCTCCCGGTTCCAGCCACTCTCCAAAGATTGGTCCAAACGGAGCCCTGCTTTATTTGAAATCGGGACACTTGGTGGCCCCAGTGCTGCCGTTGCCAAACTGATGGTCATCGTCTCCTCAGAACAAGCTCAGCTGCTCACCAGGTTGAGGGACTTCCCCAGCAAAATCGGGTAGAGGCGGTAACTCTGGAAGCTGTTCTTGCAGAAAGCCATGGAAATCCCGTGCTAGTTGAGGGGCCAGTATGTCATCTGGGGTGTGCAGAAAAACAAAGGGAGTGAAACCCTGTCGCATCCAGCTAGCCACTCGTTGAGCCCAATCCCGCAGCACTGGGTAATTGAGCTCATTTTGGGGATCACCAACAAAGCGCAGCAGCGGTAGCTCATTCGTTGCTGTGAAGCGCACGGGCACCTTGGGCTTGCGACGCTTTGCTTCGATAGTAGTCGAGTCGCTATTCTGAGAAGCCATTAGCTTGTGGGTATCAAAGAGCACCCGAGCCATCTGGTGTTGACGCAAGAACGTATCCAACTCTTGCTCCGTTTCCCGCTCATCGAAATAGGCTAGGTTGCGTACCTCCACAGCGTAGCGAAAGTCTGAAGGGAGTTGGCGCAGGAATTGTTGGAGCTGTGGCCAACGGTTTCGACCAAAGTCTGCAGAAAGTTGCAGTTGAATTGGGCCAACCCGTTCCTCCAAGGGGGCAATCCGCTCGAAGAATTCCCTTGTCAATTCGGTTGTGTTTTCCAGCTTGCGATCGTGACTGATACTGCGGGGAAATTTGAAGCAGAAGCGAAAGTTAGAGGGAGTTGACTCCTTCCAACGCTCAACGACATCTGGGCGGGGCAAAGCATAGAAGGTGGTGTTGCCCTCCACCGTGTTGAAGACCCGAGCGTAGCCCGCTAGAAAATCTGCAGGTCGAGTTCGTGTTGGCAGCAGGCTGCCTTTCCATTCAGGGCGTGACCACTCAGGGCATCCAAGAAAATAGTGCATCCAGCGGTTTTTCCAAGAGAAATGCTAGATTGGAAGCGTTATACCAGGACGAATGGCAGAGCGATTGCGTATCTTTGCTGCATCTTAGGAGGCGATCTGTCAGGGATCAAGCAGGAAGTCGAATAAATGAGAAGTCCCTTGCACACCGCCACTTGATCCCAATTCTTTCCCTCGATAAGCTCGTGATCTAGATCAACGGGCCTACCATCGAAATATTTACGTTTCCAGGAGATGCAGAATGCCAGACACACTGACACCAGAGATGCGTGAGGGCTTACCGGAGCCAGAAGGATATCGGGTCAACAGCCTACCCGATGAGAACGATATCGTCTTTGGCAAGGGGCCGATCACCGAAGAGACTACACGCAATATGATTCTTGATTACCCTGATAGCGTTCTCAAGTTTCTACAGGGAAAGGATCTGGATGAACGACCTCTCTCCCCAGATATTAGCGGAATTCATGGAATCTGGCGAGAACGTGGTCTGAGGAAGGATATTTTGCAAAAATACTTTTTGCATTTCATGGACTGGCCGGATGGAATTCCTTCGGCAACGATGCTGGACTTGCTGAGTGACGTGCGAGATAAGATCCGAAATCTTGGTAAAACAAAAAAATAGGCCGTCGGAGAAGGGGCCAGCCCTGCGCTGACCCCCGATAGGGGCCGATGTTTCATTCATCAGCCCACCGTGGCACCGACTCAGTTGATCGGGATTTGGCGCATCTCGGCCTGCTGCTGCTTGGGCAGACGCAGGTGAAGCACCCCATCCTTCATCTCGGCATGACTACCTTCCATGGCCACTGCCTGTGGCAACTGAATCCGGCGCTGAAAATTGCCGTAGTTGCGCTCTACACGCAACACACCTTCTCGGTTCTCTTCATGAGAACTCTTCTTCTCTCCCTGAATCGTCAGCACTCGCCCATTTAAGGAAATCTTCACGTCTTCCTTGTTCAACCCGGGTAGCTCGACCTGAAGTTGATAGGTGGTTTCATCTTCCTGCAGATCCAACGCAGGTGAAAAACGTCGTGTGGCTGTTTCGCTAAAAATTTCTGGCCAAGCGGACTCGCCAAAGAATTCTTCCATGAGATTGCGAAACGGGACTGTGCTGTTGCGAACGGTTACTGGATACATGCTGCTCTCCTGAAAAGAGGAAATATTTTGAGGAGCACCCAAACCACCTTGATGTACTCCGTTATTTGTTAGCACTCACTTTAATAGAGTGCTAACAAGCTGTCAAGAAAAAAATTTCCTAGGCGAGCAAACCGCTCAATGGCTGGTCAATCGACGAGGCGATCGGGATCTTCCTTGGGCCGGTTGGGGTTCTCTCGGAAGAGCTGACGGCGGGTGGTTGGGTTGAGGAAGTCTTCCTCACGCAGACCTTGCTGGCGACTGATCTGGGAGACAATGGCCTTGACGAAAGCGCGTTGTTCCAGTCGCTCTTCCATCTGCCGACGCAGCTTGAGGATATCGCGGACACTGTATTGGCGGTCAGGGATTTCTTCTTCCTCATCGACAATCGACTGCGTATCTCCCTGCAGGACGAGGCGGTGATAGCTCTCAAGGAAAATCAGAAAATCACTGAAGAGCGGAGTTGGACGACCCTGGCTACTTTGAATCAGGTTGCGGCGCAGCGTCTGTGGTTGAGGAGCATTCTGATTCAGTTGCTGAAAAACGCGACGAATCTTGCGCAGCAGTTGTTGTTGGGACGTCTGGGCATCCCATCGGGAACGTGTCGCAAAATCGAGAAACTGCTGCAGCCGGGGTCGGGGCGCCAGCTGTGGCCACCAGGGAAGCTTCAGACCAAAAAAGCGCTGCAGGACTTGTTCACAGCGTTCCAACTCTGCGAGCTGGCAATCTTCGAAGAAGAAACCATGCTGATAGAGCAATTGACAGAGTTGGAGCAGTTGAGAGGTTGCTGCAGGGAGCTGGCGATCCTGCTGCTGTTGGAAGATGACACCTGGTTGGGCTGGTCGACGCAGCATCTTTGATTCCAGAAGGAGCGCAGACGTTTAGGTCTGGGATAGATGAACAATAGGAATGGAGCGTTGCCCTGAGGCCATTATTCAATCCCAACCTGGTATGGAGGTCTTGGCTGGACCACTCGGTACTGGACGTCGGATCGAAGTATTCATTTGGGGAGTTGGCTGTCCAGTCTGTGCTCCTGGATTAGTATTCAGTTGTTGCTGGAGTTGCTGTTTGACTTGCTGAATCATGCCAGGTGGAGGTGTCGCTCCAGCCGCTGCCATGGCTGCCTGCCCCCCAGCTGCAGAGACCGGTCGTTGAGGTGCAGATGGAGTTGGAGCCTCTGTCTTGGCAACTGGTTTCGGATCTTCAGGAGACTGCTGCTGGATCAGGATCTGGTAGCGATTGTAGTGACGGTTGGCTTTGTCGCTGTTACGCATTCGGTAATAGACCAGTGCCGTATTGTAATGAGCGTCTGGTTGATCAGGCTCCATCTCCAGTACATTCTCAAAAGAATCCAGGGCTCGTTCGTAGTCTCCTGCTTGGAAATACGCCAATCCTAGGTTGTAATAGAAGCTTGGTGTCTCATCGTCCAGCACGATGGCCTGGCGGTAGTTCCAGATGGCTGTTGGATAATCCCGCTTTTGGTAAGCAGTGTTGCCGTCACGGAAATAATTCAAAGCCGAGCGGGGAGTCGGGGTTTCGAGAGAGCTACAGCCACCGAGCAGCATCATCGGGATGATGATCCAGCGGAACAAAAAACGTGGGAATGGGGTTGCGGGCATGACTTGCGTATCCCTTGCATGGTCCGGGAAATTCACTGGCATTTTCGCCGACAGTTTCATTACGATAGGTTCACTTGCTCATGCACAATCCATACTTGAAGGAGGCACGATGAAGTGTGGAAATTGGTTTGTCACCGCTTTATTACTGCTGAGTTGCTTCGTTGCTGTTCCATCTCTACAGGCTCAAAACATGACAGAGGAAGAGGCGGAGGCAGCCCGCATCGAACAACGTTTCCTCAACGAGCTGGAGACCCTGCTCAAGGCAGCCCGCGATGCGCAGTTCCCCGAAGAGGAAGTGCGCTCCATCACGGTACAGCGTGAAGGCAAGACGATCAACGCCTTTGAATATCTGGAACAAGCGAAGCGTCAACAAGCTCGTAAGGAAAGCCGACGTGTGGTGCTGCGGGATCGCTACCTGACAGTCCAGGACATCATGGGTGAACTGAAATCACAGGAGTCTGGCAAGTTGGACTCGCTGCGAGAAGAACTCGTCTTCATTGGTGCCGAAGAGAAATGACCCCTCTGCTCTGCGTAGCTGGTGCCAGGGGAGTTGGTAAGACTTCTGTGGCTGTGGCCTTGGTCTCTCTGCTGCAGCAGCATCTTGGAAGAGTGACTGCCTGGAAGCCACTGGATGTCAATGGTATCGGGTATCAGATTCAGGACAGCGACAGCGATGGCGAACGCCTGCACCGAGCCACCAACATGTCGGAGCACATCAACCTGCTGAATCCCTACCTGTTCAATGAAGACTTGCCTCCGCTATTGGCAGCACAACGGGACGGTGTGAAAGTCGACGAGAACGTACTGAGTCAGCGTTTGGAGTTGTTACGAAGACGCTCTGATGTAGTGTTGATGGAGAGTCTTGCCGAATTGTTGGGCTGCTGGACCGCCAAGAGTAGTGGACTGGAATTGTTGCAACAATGGCAGGCCAGCATCCTCTGGGTTAGTGGCATCGGGCGTGAGAGCCTGGAGCAAACGCTACAAGCAGTCACCCTATTTCAGCAGGCTGGAATGTCCTGTCAGTTGCTTCTCAACAACACAACCAACGAATTAAACGCTGATCTGCTCCAGTATCAATGGATGATGCTTGAAGAACGACTTGACCTGCGCGTGCTGGGCCTGCTCCCCTATAGGATCGAAGAAAATCGTCGCAATGCCACGTGGTTGTCGGACAACCTGGAGACGACCTTTCTCGATCAGTTGCTGCCTCCACCAGTCAGCCCTACTGTCTGAACACCTCACTTCAGATTCTCTGAAATTTCACGGCCGGATCGCCGGCTTGCTCTTGGCAGGACCCCAATGGACGTATTCAAGCGCTATTTGATCATTTTTGTCACCACCAGTACCTTCCTCTACTTCTTTGTCATCTGGTATGAAAGCCAGAATCCAGGAGTAGCGGTTCCCCACAATTTGAGTGAGACTGGGGAAGAATCGATTGCGATCAACCTACAGCCCAACAATGCCTACGAAAAATGTGTGCAATTGCAGGCTCGTCAATTCCTGGACTATACTTTCGAAGCCTCCGAGCCACTGGTCTTCAATCTGCACTACCACGTTGGCAAAGAGGACTTCTACCTGGAACAGCAAACCATTGCCACACTGAACAGCTCGTTTGAAGCCAGGGAGTCCCGGATCTACTGCCTGATGTGGGGCAATTCCAATGACCAGCAGGTTCGCCTGCGCTACGAATTTCGCGCCCGACCGCTAACGGCCTCCAACTGAGTGTTGCATGTCCGCACTGACTTTTTTCGCAGGAGCCCTCGCTGGGGCTCTGACCTGGAATTTCACGGCCCCACTGCTTGAGAAGAAAGCCTGTTTCAACCCCAATCCCAATCAGGATGGACGTTGGGACGTACAGCCTGAAGCAGAGGAAATTCGCATCCTGCTACTCGGAGATACTGGTTCCGGTGATGAGCATCAGCAAGATGTGGCCACTGCTAGTGCTCGTACCTGTGACGAGTTGGGCTGTGATCTGGTGCTGATGCTGGGAGACAACTTCATTCAGCATGGTGTCTCCAGCGTTGATGATCCACAGTGGATCAGTAAATTCGAAGAGATGTATACCCAGCAGGTGCCTTTCTATCCGATTCTCGGCAACCATGATCTGCAGGGCAAGTGGCGACCTCAAGTCGCCTATACTGAGCGCAACAAACGCTGGCGCATGCCGAATGTCAACTATTCGCTGGTGGCGGGTCCTGCTTACATTCAATGCATCAACACCTCCTGCACGCTTTGTGCGCTCTGGACACTGTTCAAACGTAAAGAGCGACCTTGGCGTCTGGTTTGTGGGCATCGTCCGTTAGCTACAGGTGGAAGACATCGAGGCGTGACCTGGCTGGAGCGCTTATTGATTGAGCGTTCTGGACCCCAGTTCTTTCTATCTGGGCACAACCACATGCTGGAGCACCTCAAGATCGGTGAGATTGATCAGGTGGTTGCCGGTGGTGGAGGAAGCCCGCTCAATCATACCGCCAAGAAACCCAGCCCCCACCAGATCTTCCTGCATCTTGGTCATGGCTATGCCTGGATGCATCTGACCTCTACTCAAGCCACGGTACGCTATTTCGACGATCAAGGTCAGGAAGTTTACCAGTTTACACGAAGCGCCTGAGGCTGCCTTTCTCAACTATATGCCCTGTTGCTGTTGAAGGATTTTTCATGGACACACCACCAACGATTTTTCCACTTTGGGAACTGCCAATGCTGCCCATCGCTGGTCGAGCCGAGCGATTCCCCGTTCACCGAATTTTCTGCATCGGCCGCAACTACGCAGAGCATGTACGGGAGATGGGCAACGACCCAGCTGGCAAACCCATTTTTTTCACCAAGCCCTCTTCCAGCTTACGACACAACGGGGACCAGATCCCCTACCCACTGGCAACCGAGAATTTTCATCACGAGGTGGAGTTGGTTGTCGCCTTGGACAAGGGAGGAACCAAGATTCCCATCGAGCAGGCCCAGGATCACATCTATGGCTATGCGGTGGGGGTCGATCTGACCCGACGTGACCTACAGGAAGTCGCCAAGGCCAAGGGGCAGCCCTGGGATGCCAGTAAAGCCTTCGATGACTCCGCGCCTTGTTCAGAATTACACGAAGTTGCCCAAATAGGGCACCCCAGCCGAGGAGCAATCTGGCTCAGCGTCAACGGTGAAATGCGTCAGCAAGGAGATCTGAACCAGCTGATTTGGAATGTTCCGGAGATCATCAGTGCACTCTCTCAGTCCTTCCATCTGCAGGCGGGCGATTTGATCTTCACAGGTACCCCTTCCGGAGTAGGGCCTCTGGAGATTGGAGATCAAGTAGAAGCTGTCGTCGAAGGTATCAGTGTTCTGCGTTTCGAGATCGTGGACGTAGCGGATGCCTGAACGTGGTGAAGTCGCAATTGTTGGCAGTGGATTAGCTGGATCCGAAGCCGCCTGGCAACTGGCTCAACTCGGTCGGCGGGTCGATCTTTATGAAATGCGACCACAACGCCCGACTCCCGCCCACAAGACCAGCGACTGTGCCGAACTTGTCTGTAGCAACTCCTTCAAGAGCCGCTCGCCGGAGAACGCTCATGGACTCCTCAAAGCGGAACTGAATCAGTTCGGCTCCCTCATCCTGCAGACGGCAGAGCGCTTTGCCGTGCCAGCTGGACAGGCCTTGGCGATTGACCGTCAACCTTTCTCTGCCTCAATCACCCAGCAGCTGTCAGATCACCCAAATATCGTACTGCTACGAGAGGAAGTTGAAGATCTTGGCAAGCTGCTGGAGCACTATGCTGCAGTCCTTGTAGCTACCGGCCCGCTGACCTCCGATGCTC
>WTIF01000142.1 GCA_011522845.1 Deltaproteobacteria bacterium | reverse complement strand
ATCAGCCATGCGATTGATCGCAGCGCAGTTGGACAGTCGATCGCTCGTGGTCCATTCACTCATCCCTGGGCTGGCGCCTTCACATCTGGCTCACCCTGGTATGATGTCGATAGCATCAATTACCGAGCTTACAATAAAGCTGGTGCCATGCAGATTCTTGACAGCTTAGGTATCAAAGATACTGACGGCGATGGTATTCGTAATTTGCCTGGAACCGGAATGAATGCGGAAATTGATCTGGCTTACGACACTGGAGAACCAACAGACAAAAAGCAGGTTGATGCTGTAACATCAATGTTGGGCGAGGTTGGAATACGTATAATTCCAAAACCTTACGATGATCTCAACTCCGTCATGCAGTCAGGGAACTTCAACATGGTTGAGAGAAGAAATCATTGGGTGGTCCCAACAAGAGAAACCTGCCGATTTCTTCCAATTTCTACAGGTTGCCCTCTGACTCATCCGTCGAGTGCTGACGGTTCTAGGGATTTAATGCCCTTTGAGTTAGAGATGGTTGATGCAGTGAACGCTATTCAGCAATCTTGGGATGCTGATGAGATCACTGCAAATGCTAGAAAGATTCAGAAGCTCTGGACAGATAATGTCTACACTGTAGGCTTAGTCCAGGCTCCAGCGGCTCTTCTTGTCAATAAGCGCGTTAAGAACGCCCATCCAGGTGTACCCGTCTTCATGTTTGAGTGGGCCGAAGATTCACTTGTGCGTGAAAGACTTTGGGTACCAAAGGATCAACAGCTTTCTGAGCTGATGCCAGGCGTCATTCCTACCTACAAACGCTAAACGCGTTTCCTACCAAGTTTCTTTGGTAAATCAGGGGCCCCTCTCCTTGGGGTCCCACTGATCTTGATCTTACTAGCTAGCCAAAATCCATGGGATTATTGATTTTTTTGGTAAAAAGAATACTTGCAAGTATACCCTTACTTCTGGGTATCTCGTTTGTGTCTTTTCTTATTATTTTTGCTGTTCCAGGTGACTACGTAGATGTCTGGCTAAATCAGACAGTGGCGAGGACCGGACAATCAAGAGTTGAACTTGAACCTATGGCAGCTGCTCTAAGAGCGCAATATGGATTTGACCAACCTTTTCTTATTCAATACTGGACGTGGATTAAAGGAGTAATTACAGAATTTAATTTCGGTCCTTCTTTCAGCCAGTCAAGGCCTGTTTCTGAAGTGATTGGACTTCGATTTCCCCGAACTATTGGACTAGCTTTAATTACTTTAATCTGTGGACAGTTAATCGGTGCTGTTTTAGGAGTTTATGCAGCTGTAAATCAATACAAAATTGGTGATACACTCGCGACAATCTTTGCTTTCACAGGAATCGTCATTCCTAAGTTTGTTGTTGCCTTGGTGATTCTTTACCTGCTTGCTTTTGTCTGGCACTCACCATACATCGGCGCAATTCAGTCTCCACAGTTCATGCTACAGGACTACTGGGACTGGCCAAGATTGTTGGATTTCTTGAAACATGTTTGGCCAATACTCTTCATCTCAATCTGGGCTGGACAAGGATATATCCTGAGGATGATGCGCGGGAATTTATTAGATGTGATGAAGATGCAGTACATTGAAACAGCTAGAGCCAAGGGTCTCAGCAAAAGGAGAATCTTGATAATGCATGCGATCCCAAATGCCCTGCACCCGATCATCATGAACCAAGGCGCAAGATTCGATTACATGGTCAAAGGAGAGTTAGAGATCGCGATTGTTTTGGGAATCCCAACTGTTGGGCCGCTGATTCTAAGCTCCGTTTACAATAAAGACATGTATGTGGTTTCTGCGATCTTCATGCTGGTAGCCGTCTTATTGATTGTTGGCAACCTAGTCGCAGACCTCCTGCTTGCCTTGTTGGATCCCAGAGTACGTCATGCCACCATGGAGTCAGCTTCATGAGTGTTGCGAACCCTGAGATTCAGACTTCAAAAGCTTCATTAACCTATTGGGAATTAGTAAAGCGTCGTTTCCTGAGAAATCGTTACGGAATCTTCGGGACTATAATTGTTCTCACAGTTGTCATTATTGGTATTTTGGCACCATTCTTCTCTCCATACACTCCGATTCGCACAGACAAAGATAGACAATATTTTCCACCTCAGTCGATCCATTTCTTTGACGAAGAAGGTAGTTTTCACATTAGGCCCTTCGTATATGGTCTGGGTGAAGAGATGGATCCTGTTACTTACGAATTTACTTTCGCACCTGATCCAGAACAGCAATTCCCTATTCAATTCTTTGTGGAAGGAGAATCATGGGATTTTCTTGGACTTGAATTCAAAACGCGGTTATTTGGTGTCAGTGAAGCGGATGGTCAATACCTATACCTTTTTGGAACAGATAATCTGGGCCGTGATGTTTACAGTCGAATGCTAATTGGCACACGAGTTACACTTTTAATGGCTTTTTTGGTTGTTGCAATAGCAGCATTGATTGGAGTCATTGTTGGTGTTTGTTCAGGATATTTTGCAGGCACCTTTGATTTAGTGACCCAAAGATTTGTAGAATTCATGGGAGCATTCCCGGATCTACCTCTCTACTTGGCTCTTCTAGCACTCCTGCCAAGGAGAGCTGACGCCGTGCTCGTGTTCATCATGTTTGCAGGAATTTTAGTTCTTCTACGATGGGCACAGTTTAGTAGAGAGATTCGGGGTATGGTGATTTCGATTCGTGGATTGGATTATGTCAGAGCTGCCGAAGCAGTTGGTGCATCACGTCCAAGAATCCTTTTTCGACATATTGTTCCAAACACAACATCCCAGATCGTGGTATGGGTCACCTATCAATTGCCAGATGTAATCCTCTTGGAGAGCTTCTTGTCCTTCCTGGGGGTGGGAGTACAACCTCCGATGGTATCTTGGGGTAGCATGCTCAACCAAATTCTAGACTTTCAATCTTTCAACGCAGCCCCCTGGATGATGGCTCCTGTAGGGGGCATCATTCTAACCGTCCTTGCCTTCAACGCAATGGGAGACGGCTTGAGAGACGCTGTTGACCCCTACTCAGACAAGTGAATCAGCTTCCCATGTCAACCAATTCAGAGCAAATTTTACTAAAGGCAAAGGATATCGAGGTTGGTTTCCCCATCATTGAAGGCTTCGTCCAGGCAGTAAGGGGAGTCAGTTTTGAGATTGTTCAAGGGAAAACACTGGCACTGGTCGGAGAGAGTGGTTCTGGTAAATCTGTTACTGCCAGAGCTTTGATGGGGATGCTTTCGGAGCGAGCAGTAGTTGGGAAGAGCGCTTCCGTTGAATTCTCAGGACAACAGTTGATTGGTTTATCCGAGGAACAATTACAAAAAATCAGAGGAAGCGCGATCTCCATGATTTTTCAGGAGCCGATGACCAGCCTGAATCCGCTCTACACAGTTGGCAATCAAATCATTGAAAGCATCCAAGCACATCGAAAGATGCCGAAGAAGGAAGCTCGTTCGGAGGCCTTGCGACTCCTTCAAGAGGTACAAATCCCGAATCCAGAAGCGAGACTGGATCAATATCCTCATCAGCTTTCCGGGGGCCAGCGTCAAAGGGTGATGATTGCTTTGGCGATTGCGAATGAACCAAAGTTGTTGATTGCAGATGAACCAACCACCGCCCTTGATGTAACGATTCAAGCCCAGATTTTAAGATTGATCAAGGATTTGCAGGTCAAGTATGGCATGTCTGTCCTGCTCATCACTCACGATCTCAACGTGGTTCGCAAGACGAGTGAGCAGATCTGTGTGATGCGCAACGGAGAAATTGTGGAGCGAGGCTTAACCGAGGAAGTCTTTACAAATCCTCAGCATCCCTACACGAAACATCTGATTCAAAGTGAACCAAAAGGTGCACCCCCTCCACTTCAAGGTGAACCACCAACTAGCCTGCAAGGTGATAAGGTAAGGGTGGTCTTCAAGATCCGTCATGGAAGTTTTTTCAACAGAAAAACTGAGGACTTGGTTGCAGTCAATGATGTCAGTATCAAGGTTCGGCAAAGCGAATCAGTCGGAGTCGTCGGTGAGTCAGGATCTGGTAAAACAACTCTTGGCCTGGCACTCATTCGTTTGATTAGTTCCCAAGGCGGGGAGATTCTTTTTGGGGATCGTAGAATAGACAATGTGGATAGAAAAGATCTGAGAGACCTGAGAACTTCTGTTCAAGTCGTTTTTCAAGATCCTTTTTCATCGCTAAATCCTAGGATGATTGTTCGGCAGATTATTGCTGAAGGGTTGGTAGTCAACAACATCGGGAGTAGTGATGCGGATCGTGACGAAATGGTACGCATCGCTCTCAAAGACGTGCAGATGGATCCGGATGTCATGGATCGGTTTCCCCATGAATTTTCAGGAGGTCAACGCCAACGAATCGCTATTGCCCGAGCAATGGTGATGAAACCAAAATTCGTGCTCCTAGACGAGCCTACATCGGCTTTGGACCTTTCTATACAGGCGCAAATCATAGACCTGCTTAAAGATCTTCGTGACAAACACAAACTTTCCTATTTGTTCATCAGCCATGATTTAAAGGTCATCAAGGCTCTTTGCCACAATGTCCTCGTCATGCAACATGGGAACGTTGTTGAAGCTGGTCCCACAGATCAAGTACTGGTGAACCCTCAAAAAGAATATACCAAAGCCTTGGTAAACGCTGCTTTTGAGGTTGTTTCTGACCAACCCCAGAGTGCTTCGCAGAGCTTCAACTGAAGCAGATGCATTCCAAAACCTCATCACAACAGGATTTGAAATGGTGAAACTATGTTTGATTGGTGCCGGAAGCACCGAGTTCACAAAGAAAATTGTCACTGATTTATTGTTGATGCCCGAATTCAAAAATATGGAACTGGCGTTGATGGATATTGACAGTGAAAGATTGCGTGTTTCAGACCTGATCGTCCGTGCTGTAGCAAGACAAATTGGGGCTAACCCTAAGGTCACAATGCACACCGATCGAAGAGAAGCTCTTCAAGGATCCCACTTTGTTCAGACGTCAATCCAAGTAGGTGGCTATGATCCTGCGACAAAAATTGATTTTGAGATTCCTAAAAAATATGGCCTGCGTCAGACAATTGCTGACACCTTGGGCGTGGGTGGAATCATGCGCGGACTCCGGACCATTCCGGTACTCGTAGATATTGGACGAGACATCATGGAGATCTGCCCGGATGCGATCTGGTTACAGTACGTCAACCCAATGTGCATGAACATGATGGCTATCGCCAGACTGGTTCCAGAAGTGAAGACTGTCGGCTTGTGCCACTCTGTTCAAGGTACTGCTGAAATGCTTGCTGACGACCTTGGTGAGAAAGTGGAAGACATTGTGTTCCAATGCGCTGGCATCAATCACATGGCATTTTATCTAAAGTTCGGTAAACGACTCGCTGATGGGACTACCGAAGATCTATACCCAAGGTTACGTGAACTCGCTCAGAAGATTGCTTCCGGAGAAGATCAGTTCTCCAGCAGAGCCAGAAAACCACGACCGGAAGGTCATCGGATGTCTCACCTGACTGAAAGGGTGCGCTATGAGATGCTGAATCGAATGGGATATTTTGTTACCGAGTCGAGTGAACACTTTGCTGAATATGTCCCATGGTTTATCAAGCGAGATCGTCCAGATCTCCTAGAGCAATACCAGGTTCCTCTGGACGAATATGTTGACCGCTGCGAATACTCCCTGAAGCGTTGGGGCGATTACGCAAACACCCTACAAGAAGAGAGTAAGCTAGAAACCTATCGATCCAATGAATACGCCGGAGAGATCATCCGTGCTGTGGTGACCGGAGATGCCGTTGTGATCAATGGGAATGTGCCCAACAATGGTTTGATTGACAACCTTCCGGCAGAGGCTTGTGTCGAGGTGCCCTGTTTGATTGATCGCTCTGGTATTTCACCGACTAAGATTGGTAAGCTTCCACCTCAACTAGCCGCAATGATGCAAACCAACATCAATGTGCAAGAACTCACTGTGGAGGCAATCGCAACCGGTAAGAAAGAAAGTGTCTACCATGCGGCGATGATGGATCCTCATACCGCAGCAGAATTATCCATCGATGATATCTGGAAGCTAACGGATGACATGTTGGCAGCCCATGGCGACATGATTCCCACCTTTCAGTAAGAAAGTCTCATGATTTCACTAGTGCAGATAGCCTCTGCAATCTGGCTCAGATCATTTGAAGAATTCGGATCATGACGCACCCAACGCGCTTTTATGAATGAGAATCTATCAAGTTCTGAGAAAAAGATCGTTGTTCTGGGTGGCGGTACTGCAGGGTGGCTCAGCGCGTTTCTGTTGCAGGACTTTTGTAGACAACACCAGCTATCTGCCAAGGTAACTGTCATCGAATCCTCCAAGATTCCTGTGATCGGGGTAGGGGAGGGAACTACGGCTATCTTCAAGACCTTTCTTGATTCGTTTGGGTTGGAAGAAACCGAGTTCCTAAGAGAGACAAGGGGCACCATCAAATATGGAATACGCCACAAAGACTGGCGGAAGCTGGGCCACCACTACGATGGCCCAATCGATGATCCACACTTTCTCATTCCCCCAGCCGGTGAAGATGGCTTTGAATACCTAAATAGCTACTGTGTTGCTGCTGGACGTTCTGTTTCAGAAGCCCACCTCTTCCAGATTCTTCTTTCCAAGGGTCTTGCTCCAGTAAAAGCCCAAAAAGACCAGCTCGTTCCGAACCACCCTTTTCTGCACGCATACCATATCGACAATGCCTTGGTTGGCAAATATCTTCTCAAGAAGTCTAAAGGAATTCGCATTGTTGATGGAGTCGTTGAGGAGGCCCTTAGGGACTCAGAAACAGGGCATATCCAATCACTCAAGATGGATGATGGCGATCAGATTGAAGGAGACTTCTTTATTGATTGCTCTGGATTTCGAAGAATCCTGATCGACAAAACACTAGGCAATGAATGGGTGGATTACTCTGCTGAATTGCCAGTCAACAGGGCGATGCCCTTCTTTCTGGACCACGACAAATCGAAAGAAATTCCATCTTACACACTAGCCTGGGCTCAAAAATCTGGCTGGATGTGGCAAATTCCAACCCAAGATCGTTTGGGCTGTGGGTATGTGTACTGTGATCAATTTTGTAGCCCCGAGGAGGCCCAAGGGGAGATTGAATCTGTACTTGGTCATTCGATTGAACCAAGACAGGATCTCCGCTTTCAGGTCGGTCGACTGAAGGATAGTTGGCGCAGCAACTGTGTAGCAGTAGGTCTCTCCGCAGGCTTTCTCGAACCTCTCGAAGCCACATCAATTCATAGTACTCTCGTGCAGCTAATCCTATTCGCCAAAGAATACTTATCAGCTGCACTGAACGGAGATTATAGTGGCAGAGCAGATTTCAATCAGCGTATTGCGCATCAGTTTGATGATTTCAGAACCTTTTTGAACATCCATTATCGTTCTGAAAGAAGGGACACCCCATTTTGGGAGTTTGTTCAAAAGGAGTGCTTAGGGAATGATTCGAAAGAGCTTTTGGAAAAGTGGAGACAAAGCCTGCCAATGCGACAGGATTTTGAGCCATTCCTTTCCGGGCTTCCTCACGTTGAAACCCAGTTGTACTTCCCGGTGTTGGATGGGCTGGGCCTGCTTTCTCAGGGTATCGCACGTCAGGAAATGTCAAACAGGAATCTAAAGCGCCAGGCACAGGAAGAGTTGAAGCAGCTTCATAGCAAATATTTGGAAATGACTCAGGGAAGCTTGGGACACCGAGAGTATCTTTCGAGGATAAGTGCTTAATCCAATTTCAGTCGGTAAATTAGGGCAAGAATTCAAAGAATCCAAAACTTCACAGGAAGATTTATGAACCTGATGATTCTGGAGAACTGTACCCTTGTTGATGCCAATTCTCATGAACCACGGCCTGACACCACCATATTGATTGAGGGAAATCGAATCAGGGAAGTCAGTGATCAACCAATCCAAATGAGCGATGCCCAGCGGATTGATTTGAAGGGCAAAACCCTGATGCCCGGGTTGATCGATGCCCACTGCCACGTGATCCTCAGTGACCTAAATATCCGCAATGTCGACAGCATTCCGCAAACTTTGGTGACCGCAATGGCCGGCAAGCTGATGGGAGAGATGCTTGACCGAGGATTCACCACTGTGAGAGATGCAGCTGGAGCTGATTGGGGGATTCAGGCCGCACAGGAACAAGGCTTGATTCGTGGTCCACGTATTTGGATTGCAGGTCGAGCCCTAAGCCAAACTGGTGGGCATGGGGATTTCCGTCGGAGAACTCAAGCGCACCCAGAACCATGCGGTTGTTCGAGCGGAGCAGCACTTACCTCAAGATTAGCCGATGGCATTTCTGCTGTTCGACAAGCAACCCGAGAGGAATTGCGACAAGGTGCCAATCAGATCAAGGCCATGGTCTCTGGTGGCGTGGCCTCACCTTATGACCCCATCGCCAATGTTCAGTATTCCGAAGAGGAGCTTCGTGCCATTGTTGAAGAGGCAGAACATTGGAAAACCTACGTGATGGCTCATGCTTACACTGCTGAGGCTATTACTCATGCACTGAACTGTGGGGTTCGTACAATTGAACATGCCAACTTGATTGACCTCAAAACAGCTCACCTCGCAACTTCTAAAGGGGCCTACATCGTACCTACCCTGATCACTTATTTTGCCATGGAAGAAAATGGCAAAGACTTGGGGCTTCCAGAAGTGAGTATCCTCAAGCTACAAAATGTGCTGGAATATGGTCTCCGATCACTGGAAGTCTGTAAGGAAGCAGGCACCAAGGTCGGGTTTGGTACGGACTTACTGGGTCCACTTCATTCGGAGCAACGCAGAGAATTCAAAGTACGCTCGGAGGTTTTATCATCCTTTGAGATCTTGGAATCTGCAACCAAGACCAACGCGGACATTCTTGGAATGGCAGGTGAACTCGGAGAAGTTATTCCCGGATCCCTTGCGGACCTTCTTGTGCTGGAGGGTAACCCGCTGGAAGACATCAATCTATTGACTGATGCTCGTTGGCAGATGATCATTCAGGATGGTCAAATTCAACGCAACGAATTGAATTGATCCACGAAACTTGACAATTCCTATCCAAAATATAACTGTTCGGAACCTCGCTTGAACCACTAACCCAAATTGGAGAAGCAATCATGCGAAATATATTCAAGAAACTCATACTCATGGGGGTTGCGGTAACCCTCGCTGGCATCGCTGAAGCCAAAACCTTCCGCTATGCCACTACCGGTGATGTTCTAGGCCTAGATCCTCACGCCAACAACGAGGGCCCCACCAATACGATGAAAGGGAATCTCTATGGAAGGTTGCTTCATCGGAAAGCTGATCTATCATTGGAACCAGATCTAGCCACCAAGTGGGAAAAACTAGATGCCACAACGTGGCGATTTTCGCTGCGGCAAGGAGTGAAATTCCATAATGGAAATGACTTCAATGCAGATGATGTTTTGTTCTCCTACAAGCGTCAGACACAAGAATCATCGGACATGAGCTTTGCTTTGGCTACAGTCAAAGAGATCCGCAAAGTCGATGATTACACAATTGATATCATTACAAAGGGCCCAGATCCGATTCTTTTGCTCAACATGCCAATATTTTACATTGTGGACAAAGAATGGATTGAGGCCAACAATGCTTTTGAAGTTGTTCGTGCAAGTGGCTCCACAAATTTTGCCAATGTCAACACCAATGGTACTGGGCCATTTAAGTTGGTTGAGTGGGTTCAAGACACCCGTCTAGTTCTGGAACCTAACGAAAACTATTGGAATAAAGATGGTGTCGAGCACAACATAACTCGAGCAGTTTTCACCCCAATCTCAAATGATGCTACGCGCGTGGCTGCCTTATTGTCGGGTGAAATTGATCTGATGTATCCAGTACCTCTGCAAGACGTAAATCGCTTGGAAAATGATCCTAATGCTTCCGCACTGCAGGGCCCCGAACTGAGAACCATTTTTCTAGGTTTTGATCAATGGAGAGATGAGAGTTTGGACATGCCCGGCTCTGGGAAAAATCCCTTCAAGGATAAACGAGTGCGTCAGGCGTTTTACCAAGCAATTAATATCAATGCGATCAAACGTGTGGTGATGAGAAATGCAGCCACACCCACAGGCCTGATGATCGCCCCAGGAATCAACGGCTTTCAAGAGGACATGAATGACCGTGCAGCTTATGATCCTGATGCTGCCAAAAAACTTCTTGCGGAGGCTGGATATCCTGACGGATTCCCTGTGACTTTCGATTGTCCGAACGATCGCTATGTCAATGACGAAGAAATCTGTACAGCTGTAATACCAATGCTTGAAAGAGTGGGAATCAAGGTCACACCTAATTTCCAAACCAAGTCAAAGCA